>JAFADP010000011.1 GCA_023424785.1 Bacillota bacterium | reverse complement strand
AGATGTGTAATAATGAAGAGGTGAGTTAATTGAAAGGTATAATATTAGCAGGTGGTTCTGGAACAAGACTTTATCCAGTAACCAAGGCAATGTCAAAACAGATGGTTCCAATATATGATAAACCAATGATATACTATCCAATGTCAGTACTTATGCTTGCAGGAATAAAGGATATATTAATAATATCAACTCCAAGAGATATAGTTAACTTTAAAGAATTATTTAAAGATGGAAGTGACTTTGGTCTAAATATAGAATATGCAATACAAGAAGCACCAAACGGATTAGCAGAAGCATTTATAATAGGTGAAGAATTTATAGGAGATGATAATGTAGCACTTATATTAGGAGATAATATATTCTACGGTCAAAGTTTCTCTTCACACTTAAGAGCAGCAGCAAACCTAGAAACTGGAGCTTATGTATTTGGATATTATGTTCAAAATCCAAAAGCTTTTGGAGTAGTAGAATTTGATGAAACTGGTAAAGTAATTTCTTTAGAAGAAAAGCCAGAAAAACCAAAATCAAAATATGCAGTACCAGGACTATATTTCTATGATAACTCAGTAGTAGAAAAAGCTAAGAGCTTAAAACCATCACCAAGAGGAGAACTAGAAATAACAGACTTAAATAAATTATATATGGAAGAAGAAACTTTAAAGGTACAACTACTAGGTAGGGGAATGGCATGGTTAGATACAGGAACACATGCATCAATGCTACAAGCATCAAACTTCGTAGAAGCAGTACAAAGTACTCAAGGAACATATATAGCATGTCTTGAAGAAATAGCATATAAACAAGGCTGGATAAGTAAAGACCAAGTTAAAGAATTAGCAAAACCACTTATAAAAAGTGGATATGGTCAATATTTAATGGATATTATAGAGGAATAAACACAAAGAAGTTTTGGAGGGAAATCTGATGAAAATATTAATTACGGGTTCAAAAGGACAACTAGGTAATGAACTTCAAGATATAATAAGAACAGGAAAGGCTGAAATCGGTGAGGTTAGTGAAGAAATAAAAAATTCACACGTTGTTGCTTTAGATGTAGAAGATCTTGATATAACTAACTTAGATCAAGTTAAAAAGGTTTTATTAGAAGAAAAGCCTGATGTAGTAATCAATTGTGCAGCAGCAACAAATGTTGATGGTTGTGAAAGTAATGAAGATTTAGCTTTTAAGATTAACACACTAGGACCTAGAAATTTAGCTATGGTTTGTGAAGAGTTAGGAGCAAAAATAGTTCAAGTATCTACAGATTATGTATTTAGTGGAGTAGGAACTAAACCTCTTACAGAATATGATTTAACAGCTCCTTACAGTGTTTATGGAAAGACTAAACTTGCAGGAGAGAATTTTGTTAAAGAATTAAGTTCAAAATATTATATCGTAAGAACAGCGTGGTTATATGGTTATGTTGGTAAGAACTTTGTTTATACAATGGCTAACTTAGGAAAAACAAGAGAATCATTAACAGTAGTAGATGACCAAAGAGGAAATCCAACTAATGCAAATGATTTAGCATACCATATACTTAAATTAATTCAAACAGAAGAATATGGAATATATCATTGTACAGGAAAGGGAGAATGTAGTTGGTATGAGTTTGCATCATTAATAATGGAACTAGCCAATAGAAATTGCAAAGTTAATCCATGTACATCAGAAGAATATGCAAAAAATAATCCAGCATCAGCAAGAAGACCAGAATATTCATCATTAGATAATATGATGCTTAGATGCACAGTTGGAGATGAAATGAGAGACTGGAAAGATGCATTAAAAACTTTCATAGATGGAAATCCAAATTTATAAAATTAACAAATAGATAATAAATAAACTTCAAGGAGTGTTGATTTAATGAAAACTTACTTAGTAACAGGTGGAGCAGGTTTTATAGGCTCAAATTTTGTATTATATATGTTAAAAAAATATGATGATATAAGAATCATAAATTTAGATAAGTTAACTTATGCAGGAAACTTAGAAAATTTAAAATCTATTGAAGGTGATGAAAGACATATATTTGTTCAAGGAGATATCTGCGATCAAGAATTAGTTTCTTCATTATTTGAAAAGTATGAAATAGATTATGTAGCTCACTTTGCAGCAGAATCTCACGTTGATAGAAGTATAAGAGAACCAGAAGTATTTGCAAAAACTAATGTTTTAGGTACTGTTAACTTACTTAACTGTGCAAAGAATGCATGGGAAACAGAAGATGGATGGAAAGAAGGGGTTAAGTTCCTTCATGTATCAACAGATGAAGTATATGGTTCATTAGGAGAAACTGGTTACTTCTATGAAACTACACCACTTGATCCACATAGTCCATATTCATCAAGTAAGGCAGGATCAGATTTAATGGTTAAGGCATATGGAGATACATATAAAATGCCAATTAACATAACAAGATGTTCAAATAACTATGGACCATTCCAATTCCCAGAAAAATTAATACCATTAGTAATAAATAATTGTCTTCAATTAAAGGATCTACCAATATACGGAGATGGATTAAATATAAGAGACTGGTTATATGTTGAAGATCATGCAAAAGCAATAGATATGGTTATTAACAATGGAAGACTTGGAGAAGTTTACAATGTTGGTGGACATAATGAAAGAACAAATCTTCAAATAGTTGATACTGTTATAAAATATATCAATGAAAATGTAGATGAAAGAGTAACAGAAAATTTAAAGAAACATGTTGAAGATAGAAAAGGACATGATAGAAGATATGGTATAGCACCAGATAAAATAAAGGAAGAATTAGGATGGTATCCTGAAACTTGCTTTGAAGTAGGAATAGTTAAAACAATACAATGGTACTTAGATAATAAAGAATGGATGGAAAATGTAACATCTGGTGATTACCAAAAGTACTATGAAAAAATGTACAAATAGTTATATTAAGGGATAAATTTATATCCCTTAATTATTTAATATATATACAAGCTGTTTGATTAAAAAGTTATAAAATCTTGAAAGTGGGTAAAAAATGAAAGTAGCTATATTAACAATAACTAATGGCCAGAATTATGGAAATAGATTGCAGAATTATGCAAGTCAAGAGGTATTGAAGTCATTAGGGTTT
The DNA here is from genome assembly GCA_023424785.1 of Bacillota bacterium. Taxonomy (GTDB): domain Bacteria; phylum Bacillota; class Clostridia; order Clostridiales; family Clostridiaceae; genus Clostridium. The sequence goes on along the minus strand of JAFADP010000011.1, from coordinate 1,219 downwards.
GAAGTAGAAACAATTAAGAATTTAACAAATCAAAAGAGAAATAGTACTAATAAACAAAAGTTAAAGAAAGTTATTACTAATATTTATGACTTTATTGGTATAAAAAATATTAAAACATTAAATAGAGGTATGAGAACAAAGAGATTTGATGAATTTACTAATACATATATAAATCAAAGTAAATATATAATAGCTAGTGATGATGTTCCAGAAAATATTAATAAGGAATACGACTTCTTTATATGTGGAAGTGATCAAATTTGGAATCCAGATTTCTTTTTTAATTCTGAAATTGATTTTTTAACATTTGCAGATAAAGGGAAAAGAGTAGCATATTCTGCAAGTTTTGGCGTTAGTGAAATTCCAGAGGATAGAGTAAATGAGTATAAAGAATGGATAAATGGAATGGACTATTTATCAGTTAGAGAAAAAGCCGGTTCGGATATAATAAAAAATCTAACAGGTAGAGATTCTTTGGTTTTAGTTGATCCTACTTTAATGTTAACTAAAGAAAAGTGGTTATCAATATCAAAAAAACCAAAACTAAAAATTAATGATAAATTTATATTAACTTATTTCTTAGGTGAAAAATCAGAAGAAACAAAAAATAAAATAAATAAAATTGCTCAAGATAGTAATTTACAAGTTATAGATTTATTAGATATGTCAAATAAATATAATTATTCAATAGATCCAAGTGAATTTATATATTTAATAAATTCATGTACTTTAATGTGTACAGACTCTTTCCATGGAGCTGTATTCTCTATAATAATGAATACACCATTTATTGTTTTTGAAAGAAAGAGTAAAGGAAAATCTATGAATTCAAGAATAGATACTTTATTATCTTTATTTAGTATGGAATCAAGATTAGGTAAAAATGTGACTGATGATAATATATTTAATGTTGACTTTTCTCATGTAACAGATATATTAGATAGAGAAAGAAATAGAGCCATAAATTACTTAAAACAAGCAACTAAATTAGATTAATTAAAAATAAAATAATCCTAGCAAAGCTAATAAAAATGTCTTGCTAGGATATTTTTTTTGTTTATAAAATATGATTAATTAATTGTAACTTTTATATAGTTGTTTTATAAGAAATAAGATGATAAAATAGATAAGATTTTAATTGATTAGGATAGTATAAAGCTTAATATGAAAAAATAGAGTAATAAAAATATTAGTAAAGTTTCAAAAAATAACTTTAGAT
>JAFADP010000098.1 GCA_023424785.1 Bacillota bacterium | reverse complement strand
TTTACCAGTACTAAGTTCTTTAGCTTCTTTTGTTACATCCTTTGGTTCATATGAATCCATTTGTATTACTTTATCCGCAATATCAAAATAATCACCAGAACTTCCAACTACTATAATTGTTGATATGCCTTTTTTAGTATATAAATCTCTAACAACTTCAATAAATGGTGTTATTGGTTCTTTATCCTTAGATACTAATTTTTGCATTACATCATCCCTAATCATAAAATTAGTAGCTGAGGTATCTTCGTCTATTAAAAGTACTTTTGATCCACATTCAATTCCTTCAATTATGTTAGCAGCTTGAGATGTACTTCCACTTGCATTATCACTATAGAATTTTTTTGTATCCTTTTTATTAGGTAAATTATCTATAAATAACGAAATATCATCTCCATGAATTACTCTTCCATCCTCAGCTCTAACCTTTAAGGCAGTAGAATCAGTTATTACATATTCTCTTCCATCACCTTTAATATGATTATATACTCCAAGTTCCAAAGCTCTTAATAATGTAGACTTACCATGATATCCTCCGCCTACAATAACAGTTATACCTTTTGGTATTCCCATTCCAACTATTTTCCCCTTATTAGGTAAATTTATTTCTATCTCTAGACTTTTAGGAGAATAAAATTTAATTCCATTTTTTAATGGTTTTGATGAAACTCCACTTTCTCTTGGCAAGATAGACTCATTACCTACAAAAGCAACTAAATTTCTTTTTATTAGCTCATTTCTTATGTATACTTGATCTTCTACTAATTTTACTTGATCTATTAATTTAGATTTATCTATATTATCATATATTAATGATGCCTCTACTATCTTAGGTAAAAACTCATATAATATTTTTTCTAACTCTCTCGCAAGAACGCTTCTTCCTCTTGCTGGAAATCCAATTTCTATTCTTACTTCTATAAATTTTTCATTTATTATTATAGAAGTTCTATCTAATATTTCCTGTGGACATTTACTTATTGATATTAACCCACTTTTCCCTGATCCAAATATTTTTCCACTAAAATTATTTATATTTCTATTAAATGTTCTTGTTAAAAAATCCTGAGTTGCTATTCTGCTAAAATCTTTATTAAATAATTCCTTTGGAAAATTTGCAACATTTTGATTTATAATAATTCTTACTCTTGATGGGGAAGCAAATGGATCTCCCTGTACATGGTCTATTGATAATACATACTTATTAAAACTATATTTACCTTCTAAATCTTTATATGCTTTATATCCTCTTCCATCTATTCTTAACAATTCTTTTTTCAAATCATTTTGATTTTTCATTATTCTCTACTCCCTCACAAAAAAACTTATCAATTAACTTCTCCCCTATTTTTCTATATGTATTACTAATAGTAATAATAGAAGATATTAATAAAAACTTTTCTTCAAAGCTATCATCACTATCATCTAACTTATCTATTTTTTCATCCAAATACTTTTCTATTACCTTACTGTCTTCCATACTATTATTTAAATATTTATTATAAAGCTCTCTTATATTATAGCTATCATCTTTTTCATAATTATTGACTATATCATCTAAAAGATACTTTATATCATTCATTGATAATATACCTTTAAACTCATATATCAAGCTCATTAATATTAAATGCTCTTTAGAATATTTTTTATTCTCTATACTCATTAATAACTTTGCCTTAGCATAGTTATTAATCATAGTTTTAGTTAATATTTTATCCTCTTCTTTTCTCTTTGTTTTAGCTAATTTACTCTCAAATATCTGTATAACTTGATCCATATACAACTCTAACTCTGGAATATCATCAAGCTGTATTTTTTCTACATTCAACTCATCTTTAATTATATCTTTTAGAACTTCTTTATTCATAATTACCTCCACATAGTTTTAAAAACTACATATTGTGCTATAAATATAATTTTAGTAGCATTTTAATGATATTTCAAGTAAATAAGAATAATATAGCTTTATATTCCTATAATAGTATATTATAAGAATTGACTTTTTATGGAATAAATAGGATAATTCTAATATACTAATATCTAGTTTTTAAAACTAGATAACATCTTATGGAGGTGTTTTTATGGATAAGTATTTAAGAGAACCCGTTAATAGTTTAACTCACGCCATTGGAGCTGTTCTTTCTTTAATAGGTTTTATTGCAATGATTGTAAAAGTAGCATTAACGAATGGTAATGCTACAGAATATTTAGCAATTTGTTTATTTGGTATAGGAATGATTTTACTTTACAGTGCATCTGCAACTTATCATTCAGTTATTTCTTCTGATAAGGTTATTAAATCATTAAAAAAATTAGATCATTCCATGATATTTTTGCTTATTGCTGGGTCATATGCTCCATTTTGTTTAATTGCACTTCATAACTCTATTGGATATGCCTTATTTGCAGCTGTAGGTATTGCCTCTGTAATAGGTATAATATTTAAATTGGTTTGGATTAATTGCCCTAAATGGCTAAGTAGCACTATATATATTGTAGTAGGATGGTTTGCTGCTTTTGCTATATATCCACTTTCACAAGTATTAACTACTCTTAGTCTTGTATTACTTGTAGCTGGTGGAATTCTATATAGTATTGGTGGAATCATATATGCATTAAAAAAAGATGCCATAAAGATAGGTATATTTGGTTCCCATGAAATATTTCATATCTTTATAATGCTTGGTACGTTATGTCACTTTATAGCAGTATTTGCTTTTATATTATAAAAAAGTCACCCCAAAAAATTTGGGATGACTTTTTAATTATATATACTATTTATTATTTTTAGCAAACTCTAAATATTCATCAAATGTCATAGCTCTATCAACAATAGATCCATCATCTTTAATATCTATTATTCTATTTGCTATTGTTTGAACAAATTGATGGTCATGAGATGCAAATAATATGTTACTATTATAATCTTTTAAACCATTATTTACAGCTGTTATTGATTCTAGGTCAAGGTGGTTTGTAGGTTGATCTAGCATTAATACATTAGCATTAGATAACATCATCTTAGATAACATACATCTTACCTTTTCTCCTCCTGATAATACATTAGCTTCCTTTAAAGCTTCTTCCCCTGAGAATAACATTCTTCCAAGGAAACCTCTTATGTAGCTTTCAGATTTTTCTTCTGAGTATTGTCTTAACCAATCTACTAAAGATAAGTGACAGTCATTAAAATACTCAGAGTTATCATTAGGGAAGTATGCACTAGTTATTGTTATACCCCATTTATATTCTCCTGAATCTGGTTCCATTTCTCCAGCTAATATCTTAAATAATGTAGTTACAGCTATTTCATTACCTATAAGAGCTATCTTATCTCCCTTATTAACCATGAAGCTAACATTATCTAATACCTTAACTCCATCTACAGTCTTGCTTAAATCTTTAACCATTAATATATCATTACCAACTTCTCTTTCAGGCTTAAATCCTACGAAAGGATATCTTCTGCTTGATGGTTGAATATCATCTAATGTAATTTTATCAAGTAATTTCTTTCTTGATGTAGCTTGCTTAGATTTAGAAGCATTCGCACTAAATCTTGCGATAAAGTCTTGAAGTTCCTTAATCTTTTCTTCTTTCTTCTTATTTTGATCTTTAGACATTTGAAGAGCTAATTGACTTGATTCATACCAGAAATCATAGTTACCAACATATAACTTAATCTTACCAAAGTCAACATCAGCCATGTGTGTACATACTGTGTTTAAGAAATGTCTATCATGTGATACAACTATAACAGTTCCTTCAAAGTTTATTAAGAAATCTTCTAACCAGTTTACAGCATTTAAATCTAAGTGGTTAGTAGGTTCGTCTAGTACTAGAACTCCTGGATTACCAAATAAAGCTTGAGCTAAAAGAACCTTTATTTTTTCAGAACCAGTTAATTCTGAAACATTCTTATAATGATTTTCAGTACCTATTCCTAAACCTTGTAATAATGAAGAAGCTTCTGATTCTGCTTCCCATCCATTAAGTTCTGCAAATTCACCTTCAAGTTCTGATGCTCTTATACCATCTTCATCAGTAAAATCTGGCTTTGCATATAAAGCATCTTTTTCTTTCATTATTTGATATAATCTTTCATTCCCCATTATTACTGTTTCTAAAACTTGAAAATCATCATATTGATAATGATCTTGTTTTAAAACAGACATTCTTGTATTTGGATCTAATATAACTTCTCCTGTATTTGGTTCTACTTCACCAGCAAGAATTTTTAAAAATGTACTCTTTCCAGCACCATTTGCCCCTATAACCCCATAACAGTTTCCTGGAGTAAATTTAATATTTACATCTTCAAATAATTTACGTCCACCGAATCTTAAACTAACGTTTGATACAGTTATCAATAGTTTCTACCTCACTTTATCTTTTTTTACTAAAAGATATTATAACATATAAATTCATTCCTTACAGTAAAAGTATTGTTATATTCTATTTCTTAATTTTATTTTCAATATGTTATAATAAAATTAATTTTTTTATGGAGGTTTTAATATGCAAAAAACTAATGCAATGAGATTTTTAGATAAAAATAAAATAGCTTATAACACTTATGAGTATGAATGTAAAGATGGTCATATTGATGGGGTATCTGTAGCTAATAAGCTTAATCAAGATGTTACTACTGTTTTTAAAACATTAGTTGCTCAAGGACACTCAAAAGAGTTATATGTATTTGTTATTCCAGTTGCCGAAGAACTTAACCTAAAAAAAGCTGCTAAAGTTGCTGGTGAAAAAAATATTGAAATGATTCATGTTAAGGATATAAATAAATATACAGGATATATTAGAGGAGGATGTTCTCCACTTGCAATGAAAAAATTATATAAAACATTCTTTCATATAACAGCAAAAGACTTGGATAAAATAATATTTAGTGGTGGTAAAATTGGATTACAAATAGAAGCTAATCCTATAGAAATAGCAAATATAATTAATGCAAAATTTGAAGATATAATTATTTAAATATCTGTGATTTTATAATTGTTTATAATTGTCGACAATATAAAATCATATTGTTTATTACATAACGTTACATAACATAGTACTATTTTGATAAATATTACGGAGAGATTAAAATGAATAAAAAATTTACTTATCTACTTTTATCAATGTTCCTAGGGATATCTTTAATTGGCTGTGGAAATAAGTCTAATAAATCTGACGCCAAAACTACCAATGTAGAGTTAACAATTTCAGCAGCTGCAAGTTTAAAAGAAGCAATGACCGATATAGAAGCTTTATTTAAAGAAGAAATGCCTAATGTAACATTAACTTTTAACTTTGGTTCTTCTGGCTCACTTCAACACCAAATTGAACAAGGTGCTCCAAGTGATGTTTTCATCTCTGCAGGAAAATCTCAAATGACTGCTTTAGATGAAAAAGGACTATTATTAGATGATACAAATAAAGATTTAGTAAAAAATTCTCTTGTTCTTATAGGATCTTCTAATACTAATATCACTTCTTTAAATGATTTAAAAAGTGATTCTGTAAAACAAATTGCTATTGGGGAACCTTCAAGTGTTCCTGCCGGTAAATATGCAGATGAAGTATTAACCAACCTAGGTATAAAAGATGAAATTTTTTCAAAATTAGTATTTGCAAAAGATGTTAAAGAAGTTCTTGCTTGGACAATATCTGGTAATGCTGAAGTTGGTTTCGTATATTTAAGTGATGCTATATCAAATACTTCTTCAAAAATTATAGAAGAAATTACAGAAGATCTACATTCACCAATTACTTATCCAGTTGCAGTAATTAAAGACACAAAAAATAAAGATAAAGCTAAGGCTTTTGAAGATTTCTTATTTACTGATGATTGTCAAAAAGTATTTGAAAAATACGGCTACACAATTATTGAATAATAGACCAATAAAGAATCAATTACTAATCTAAGGAGAAATTATTATGATTTCAGATTTTTCACCTTTTTGGATATCAATAAAAACTGCTCTTTTATCTACTGTAATAACCTTTTTTATTGGAATAGTTGTTTCTTATTGGATAGCTAATTACCAAGGTAGATTTAAAGGACTAATTGATGGATTAATAACCTTACCTTTAATACTTCCTCCAACTGTAGTAGGCTTTTTTTTATTACTTCTTTGTGGTAAAAATGGTCCTATAGGAAAGATTTTATCTCACTTTGATTTTTCACTTATTTTTTCATGGGAAGCAACTGTTATATCTGCTATAGTTGTTTCCTTTCCAATGATGTATAGGTCCACTAGATCTGCATTTGAGCAAATTGATTATAATCTTATATCTGCAGCTAGAACCCTTGGATTAAGTGAGTTTAAAATCTTTTATAAAATCGCAATACCTCTAGCTTATCCTGGGATTATTGGAGGAATAGTATTAGCATTTGCACGAGCAATAGGTGAATTTGGTGCTACATTAATGTTAGCAGGTAATATTCCTGGCAAAACTCAAACAATGCCACTTGCAATATTTTTTGCAGCTGAAGGTGGCGATATGAAAACTGCTTTAATTTGGGTTCTAATTATAGTATTATTTTCTTTAATAATGATATTATGCTTAAATTATTGGTCTGAAAGAAATTTAACAACTCTAGGAAGGAGAAAAAAATAATGTTAAAGGTTAATATAGAAAAAGAACTTCCTTCTTTCAATTTAAAAGTTAATTTCGAACAAGATAAAGGTATCTTAGGTTTTTTAGGTGCATCAGGCTCTGGAAAAAGTATGAGCTTAAAGTGTATCTCTGGACTAGAAAAACCATCTAAAGGCCAAATAATTTTAGGTGATAAAACATTTTTTAATTCTGATCAAAATATAAATCTTACTTGCCAAAAAAGAAATATAGGTTTTTTATTTCAGAACTATGCCCTATTCCCTCATATGAATGTACGAGAAAATATTGAGCTTGGTCTATTAAAAATGAATTCTAGTGAAAAAAATAAATTATCTTCTGAATACATAGAACGTTTTTCATTAAATGAATTAGAAAATAAATATCCATGGCAGCTATCAGGCGGTCAGCAACAAAGAGTTGCTTTAGCAAGAGCATTAATAACTTCACCAGATATTCTACTTTTAGATGAGCCATTTTCAGCTTTAGATAATCACTTAAGATTAAACATGGAAAAAGAACTTAGTTCTATATTAAAAACATATGGTGGTCATGTAATTTTCGTAACTCATGATATAGGTGAAGCTTATCGAATATGTGATAATATAATTATTTATGATAATGGTAATGCATTAAATAACAGAGAAAAGCATTTATTATTTAAAAGACCTAAAACTTTGCCTGAAGCAATATTAACAGGATGTAAAAATATATCGAAAGCAAAGAAAGTAAATGATAATACTATCTACGCACTAGACTGGAATGAAGAATTCAAGGTTATTGGTCCTGTACCAGACTCTATTAAATATATATGTATAAGAGATCAACACATAGAATTTATTAATGATAATACAGAAGCTAATGTATATTCTTTTAAAGTAGAAAATATAATTGAAAATCCCTTTGATTTAAGTATATATGTTAGAAATGCTCATAATAATTCTAATGTTATTACCTTCTTATTAGATAAACAAAAACTTAATTTTTCTATAGGTGATACTATATATATAAAATTTTCAATAGAAAATCTATTTTATTTTTAATTAATAATAAAGCTGTATCATAAAAAAGTTAAATTAAACTCTTTTCTATGATACAGCTTTAAAATAATCTATACTAATATACTATCAACTATTTCATACACACTATCAATTAAATTATTAGCATGACTTTTTAGTGAATTTTCTACTCTATTAAATGTATAACTATTTGGTGTTACATTAAACATAGGAACATCATTAAATGAATCTCCTACAGTATATAGGTTTTCCTTTGGTTGATTTTCAATATCTAATATATGTAATAAAGCTAATCCCTTTGAGCAATTCTTAGGTACTATATCTATAAAATATTGATTTCTATATGCTTCCACATATTCTCCATATTTATTTGTTATGTAATTCTTTGTTTTTTCTGCCCACTCATAATCTCCACTAAAGGTAAATATACTTAACATTCTATAATCATTATCTCTACTTCTTATTTCCTCTACATCAACTCTTTCAAATGGAATATTGAAGTCGCTAAGTTTATTATCATAAAATCCACTTTTATAAACAACGTTTATTTGGTTAGAATTATCTCCACTTATGATAACATCCTCATTATCATAATATTCTTCTACAATACTTTTAAATACATGTCCTGGAACCCACTTATCCCAAATAACATTATTATTACTATCTATTATTAACCCACCATTACAAAGGGATAAATAATCATATTGAAGATCATAGTTATCTATAATATTTTTTACTCCATTAAATGTTCTTCCTGTAGATATTACAAACTTTCCACCACTTGCTTTTAATCTCTTTATAGAATTAATATCATTATCTGATATAGTATTATTTACAATTAAAGTTCCATCCAAATCACTAGCTAAAATATTCATATTTAACCACCTTTCTATATTTAAATTTCTATATTTAAAAGAGCTACTTTTTAATCAGCAGCTCTAATTAATTATATATTCTTTTTTATTTTGTATATTTACGATGAAGTAATTCATGAGCTTTACCTCTACCAGGTTGTCCCATATAACTTTCATACATTTTCTTAATTGCTGTATTTTCATGAGATTTTCTTTTCTTAGCATTCTTATCTTGGTTATAAAGTACTGAAGCTCTTACACTTCTTATATCAACCTTCTCTATTTCAAGATTATTTACGTGAGGTTGACCACCACCATTTACACATCCACCTTCACATGCCATAACTTCTATAAAGTGATATGTTTTCTCGTTAATCTTCCCACTGTTAATAAATTCTGCTAAATTCTTTGATCCATTTATAACTGCTATGTTATAGTCATTTCCGTTAATGTCTATAGTAGCTTCCTTAACTCCCTTTAGTCCTCTAACCTCAACATAATCTACATTTTCTAATTCTTTTTGTTCAGCAAATTCTTTTGCACTTCTTATAGCAGCTTCCATAACTCCACCTGTTGCTCCAAATATAGTTCCTGCTCCTGTATATTCTCCCATAGCTGGATCTGCTTCACTATCTTCTAGTTGAGCAAAGTTTATTTTAGCATCCTTTATAAGTTTTGCTAATTCTCTAGTTGTTATTGTTGCATCTATTTCTCTAACTCCGTTAATTTCCATTTCAGGTCTATCTGCTTCAAACTTTTTAGCTGTACATGGCATTATAGTTACAGTAAATACATTCTTAGGATCTATTCCTGATATTTGTGGGTAATATGTTTTTGACGTAGCTCCAAATATTTGTTGTGGAGACTTCGCAGAAGATAGCTTTTCTAATAATTCAGGATAATAATTTTCTACCTGTCTTACCCATCCTGGACAACATGAAGTAAACATAGGGAATGGACCATTATTCTTAACTCTCTCTACAAACTCTGTTGCTTCTTCCATAATAGTTAAGTCAGCTCCAAAATTTATATCAAATATTTTATCAAACCCTAGTTTTCTTAATGCTGTATAAAGCTTTCCTGTTACATCTACACCATAACCTGTTTTAAATAATTCACCCATAGCTGTTCTAACTGCTGGAGCCATTGCTACTATTACATGCTTTTCAGGATCTGCTAAAGCATTTTTTACTCTATCTATATGAGGAACTTCTTGTAATGCTGCTACCGGACATGCTATAACGCATTGTCCACAAAGTAAACAATTTGTATCATCAAGCCACTTATCACTACCTGTTGTAACCATTCTTGTTCCATCTACATTAGCTATCTTTAATGTATTAGTTCCTGTTTTTGTAGAACATGCTGCAACACATCTTCCACAAAGCACGCATTTTGATCTATCTATCATAATAGATTTACTTCTATCATCTATATACTCTTTCTTATCTGCAACTACAAATGGAGTTGCTGCTTTTGCCTTTGTTTTTATAACAAGCTTTAATAATTCACAACTTTCTCTTCTTGGACATGGACCACATTTAAATTCATGCTTATTTAACAATGCAGATACTCTTGCTTTTACTCTTTCTTGAACCTTTTCTGTATCTGTTTTAATAACCATCCCATCTTCAACTTTTGTTAAACATGCAAGAACTAAATTATTTTTTCCTTCTACTTCTACTGCACAAACACCACATTTACCAATATTCATACAATCTTTTAAATAACATAAAGTAGTAATATCCATTCCATTCGATCTTATTGCTTCTATAATGGTTGATTGTTCTTCTACTTGATACTCTTTGTCATTTATAACAACATTAATCATCTTCCTTTATTCCTCCCTATAAATTCCAAATACCTTTACCCATTTTATACTCTCTACCCTTAATAATATTTTAATTTTAAAAATAATTATTGTAATATTTCTCTTTGTTAATAAATTGTCAATTCCCTTCTAGAATATTGTAACTTGTTTTTTTTTTAAATTCAACATTATTTTGTATTATATTTTGCTATAATAATTATTATTAAATGAATTAAATGCGAGGTTACTTATGATACAAGTTTTTAATAGATCCACTGGTAAATATGAAGTTGAAAAAGTATTTGGAGATAAATATATTAAGTGGTGTTATGAATCTCCTTTAGGAAAAGGCTTAACTGAACTTATTATTAAACGTAATATTATTTCTAAAATTTATGGTGTTAATTGCAATATGCCTTGGAGCAAACATAAAATACCTACTTTTGTAGACAATTATAACATAAACTTAGATGAAGCAATAAAGTCTATAGAAGACTTTTCATCATTTAATGACTTTTTTTCTAGAGAACTTCGTCCAGACTCTAGACCTATAGATATAAATAATAATATTTTTATATCTCCTGGAGATGGAAGACTTTTTGCTTATGAAAATATTAATATGAATAATCTTATTCAAGTAAAACATCTAACATATAGTTTATCAGAATTAATTGAAGATAATGATATAGCTAAAGAATATGAAGGTGGTACATGTTTGGTTCTAAGACTATGCCCTACGGATTATCATAGATTTCACTTTGTTGATTCTGGAATACCATCAAAAAGTAACTTTATTAAAGGAAACTATTATTCAGTAAATCCTACTGCATTAGAAAGAATTCCAAAATTATATTGTCAAAATAAAAGAGAGTGGTCTATTTTTAAATCAGATAATTTTGGTGATATTATTCATGTAGAAGTAGGTGCTACTTGTGTAGGAACTATAATACAAAGTTATGAAGCTGGAAAAAGAGTTAATAAAGGCGATGAAAAAGGATACTTTAAATTCGGGGGTTCTACAACAATATTATTCATAAAAAAAGGTATGGTTAAAATTGATGAAGATATTATAGAACAAACAAAACTTGGATTCGAGTGTAAAGTTATTATGGGCGAAACTATAGGTAAAAAAATCTAAAATTAATAGGTTAGCTGTATAAATAAAACAGCTAACCTATTATATCACTTAACCTCTTTTTAAACTTATCTATATCTTTATCTAGAATAACAATATGTATTCCCATCTCTTTTGCTCTATCATTTACAAGAGATTTAATAGGTTCTTTAGTTGCTACTAGCACTTTTTTAGTTCTTTCTCCTCCTAATCTCTTAGAATACACCTCTAATTCATTAAGAGCCTTTTCATCATATTTTTCACTATCTTTACATGATATACATACAAGATTACAGTCTTTTATAGCTATAACATCTAATTCATTTCTTAATACTCCTGGCTCCTCATTCCAAGTAAATACTACACTATTCTTAACTTCATCTACTTTATCTATACTATTAACAACATTATTTGTTAGTATCTCCAACCACGTTCCACTTTTAAATATAAATCCTTTTAAATATGAATTGTTAAACATTACATTTATTATTTCATTATTTCTATGATAATTAATGCAATCCATCTTTTTTAACTCATCTAAAATTTTATTTAATAAGCAAATCTCTTCATTATCAAAATAAGAACAATCTATATCTAACTTATATGCATCTTTATAATTATGAATAAAAATACTTGTATCATTTAATCTATTTTTATATTTATTCCATAAGTCCAAATTATTATATATACAGTTTGTTATCTTTATAACATCATCTTTTAAGCATAAGTTACAAGAATCACTTATTATTTTATTACCACCTGAAAGAGCAATATTATCTATTGTTATATCCTCAAGATTTTGTACTATTACCCTTGAGTTATCTCCAAGTACATATCTTCTTTTATTTAATAAATCTACATATATACTTTGAATATTATTTTCTAGAGCTAACTTAAAAAGAATAAATGCATTTATTCTTTTACCTGTAGTTAAATTTATTAATATATTTTTATCTTTGTATCTTTTGAATATAGACTCTATATGATTAAAATCGCCTTCTTCAACATATTCCTCTATTAACATACAATTACTACTTATGGTGTTAAATACTTTTCTAAAATTTATTATATCTTCTTTATTATCACTTATTGTTATAAGTTTCTTTATTTTAAACTTATTTATAAGCATAAATTCAATTTCATTATGTTCATCTATTTGACTGATTAATATATCAAATTCATTATTCATAACTACTCCTCTATAATTATTAATTTATATAAGTAGTTTTTGAGAAAATATATTTATTATGCAAAAAAGACCTAACTTAAAAAGTTAGGTCTTAAATGGCAGGGCGTATAGGAATCGAACCCATAATGTACCGTCCGTAGCGGTATGTTATATCCATTTAACTAACACCCCAAAATAAATTACAAGATTATACTATCACAAAAATAATAATATCGCAAGTTATTTAATATATAAGTTTATAAATATATATCTGAGAATTCTATTTCTAGTTGTTCTACTTTTTCTTTTGTTGGTAAATAACTAACCTCATCACAATTATTTATATTTCCAATTGGAAGACTCACAATAAATTCTGATCCATGGTTAACTTCACTTCTCAAACTTATACTTCCATTATGTTTACTAACTAGATAATTAACTAAATCTAATCCTATTCCACTACCTTTACCTTCTATTCTTTTACTTGAACTAGCTTGCTCAAATCTATTAAATATCTTCTTTCTATCCTTTTCATCTATTCCAATTCCCTCATCTTTAACAGATATATTAACAATATTATCTATTACTTTTATATCAACTAATATCTTTGAATTAATTGGTGAAAACTTTATTGCATTTGAAAGTAAATTCATAACTATTCTATCAATAGCCTGAGGATCTGCATTTATAATAAATTCTTTAACATTTGTATTAAAAATTAAATCAATTTTCTTTTGTTGTGCATAACTTCGTATACATTCAACTATATTTTCAACTACACTTACTATATTAATATTTATTTTAGATAGTTTATAATTATTCCCTTCTAATTTTGTTGTATCTATCAAGTTATCTATTAATTTTATAATTTTTAAGCTATTTCTTCTTATTATATTTCTATACTCATTTCTCTTTCTATTTGCTTCTTCATCATTAAAATCATTTATATATTTTAAGCATTGTAGTACACTCAAAATGTTATTTATAGGACTTCTTAAATCATGAGATATATTCAAAAAAAAGTTTTCTTGAGACTCAAGAGTTTTTTTTTGCTTTGTTATTATATTTATTAATTCTTTTTTAGTTAAATTATTTAACTCACTCTCATTAAAATTCATTATTTACCCCCTTTTCATTGAATATAATTAAATATATTAATTATTTTACCATATAAGTATAAATTTTCAATATAGTTGTAGCTTATTTGGTATATATAAATAGGCTATAAAATAAATAATTTCATAGCCTATCATTTTAATATTTAATTTCTCTATCTAAATAAAATGAATATAGATAACATTCACTTATATCATTATCTGTTATTTTTTCTAATGCTTCTTTATAGTAGTTAATCTGAATTCTATATTTTTCTCTAAGCTCATCTTCTTTTCCATCTTCAACATAATCCGTTTTATAGTCAACTAATACTATATTATTATTTTCATAGAAAAATAAATCTATTACTCCTTGGAGTCTTACTTTTTCATTTATTAAATTATCTGATGAGCTCTCATCTACCTTTGAAGCACTAATTTCAGTATAAAAAGGAAGTTCTCTATAAATTTTTTCTCCATTTTTATATGCATTTAATAATCTTTTACCTATATTACTTCTAAAAAATTTTAATATTTTTATAGGTCTAATAACTTTAAATTCCTCTTCACTTAACAATTCACTATTAACCATATCTTTTAACTGATATTTTATTTCTTCAATAGTATTAATTCTATCTAAATCTATCTTTTGCATTACAAAGTGCATTGCAGTTCCCTTCTCTGCTGCTCCTAATCCTCGTTCTTCTTGTAAGAAATTTGGCTTAATCATTACTTTTTCATCATAAAGTTTTTTAGTATCTACATCTTCAAAAGCTTCATAATTTTTTCTTTTTAAATCTGATACTGAAAAATTACTTTTTAATGTTGTTGATTCTATATATTTATATCTATATTCTAACTTATCCTTAATCTTTTTATCCACAGTATCACAATTAAAGTTTATTAACTCATTATTTTCTGAAATTTCATCCACAGTTTCATCCTTTTTATCCACAGGTAGTTGATTTTGCTTGTGTATGAACACTTTCCATGTGGATAAGTCATCTTTTACATTAATATCCACAGCTCCAACTTCATCTCTTAATACATTTCCATCTCTATGCTTAAATAAGGCAATTGTTATCCACTCCAAGTAAGATTTACATTTTAATACTTCTGATGGTAATACCCTATTATTATCTAATAATGCACTATTATAAGCCTTTCTTATTAGCTTATTCCTATCACCTGTAGCCCCTGTTATAATTAGTTTTTCCTTAGCTCTAGTAAATGCAACATATAGAATTCTCATTTCCTCAGATAATGTTTCAAGCTTTATTCTTTGCTTTATTGCTTCTCTTGGAAGTGTACTGTAGCTAATTCTTCTTTCAATATCAACAAACTCTGGACCTAATCCTAGTTCCTCATGATATAATATGTCTTTATTTAAATCCATAAAGTTAAATTGCTTTCCTGTTCCACATAAAAATACAATAGGAAATTCTAATCCCTTACTTTTGTGAATACTCATTATTCTTACTACATCTTCATTTTCTCCTAGTATCTTGGCACTTCCCATGTCCCCTGAAGATTTTCTTAATTTATTAATAAAGTTTATAAAGTTAAATAATCCTTTAAAACTTGTTTTCTCATATTGTCTTGCTCTTTGAAATAAAATTCTTAAATTTGCCTGTCTTAAAGTACCATTAGGCATAGCTCCAACAAATCCATAGTAAGATGTATCTACATATAAATACCATATAAATTCATCTATTGGCATAAATGTACTTCTCTCTCTCCATTTATCTAACTTATGAAGAAAATCAATACATTTATTTTTTAAATTTATATTTTCCACATCTTCCTTTATAGCTAAAGTATTTATATTTTCATAGAAATATTTTTCTTTATCTAATAATCTTATATCACTTAGTTCTTCATCACTAAAATTCATTATTGGAGATCTTAAAAGAGCTATCATAGGAACATCTTGCATTGGATTATCTATAACTTGAAGTAATGACATTATTGTTCTTATTTCTATTGACTCAAAATATCCTGTAGCTGTATCTGCATAAACAGGTATACCTTCAGCTCCAAGCTCTTCTAAAAATACTTCAGACCAATTTTTAGTTGCTCTTAATAATATAACTATATCTTTAAATGTTACAGGCCTATAATCACCACTTTCTTTATCTAATACCCTAAATTTTTCTTCATTTTCTTTAGGATATACTAATTGCTTAATTCTTTCTGCTACAATTTTAGCTTCTCTATTTATAGCTCCAATCTCTTCTTCATCTTCTAATTGAACTACTTTTTCTTCTTCTATATTATCTTTATTATCAAATTTATCTACTATGTGAAGCTCTATATCTCCACCAACAGTTATTCCATTCTCTTCAGGAATTTTATAATCTGCCCCTAAATTTAAAGCTTCTTCATTTGTATATTCAATTTCTCCAACTTCTTTTGACATAAGCTCTTTAAATATATAGTTAACACCAGTTATAACTTCATATCTACTTCTAAAGTTTTTATAAAGTTGTATTTTTCTATTACTTCCTTCTTCACTAGAATAAGTAGCATATTTATCTAAAAATAATTCTGGCTTTGCCTGTCTAAATCTATAAATACTCTGCTTGACATCTCCAACCATAAATACATTGGGATTATTATCATATTTTCTAGATACTAAATTTATTATAGATTCTTGAACATTATTAGAATCTTGATACTCATCTACTAATACTTCATCAAAGTATTCTTTAAATTTATTTGCAACATTAGATTCTTCATTTGATAATATCTTTAAACATAAATGTTCTAAATCATTAAAATCTAAAGCTCCCTTATCTTTCTTAGCCTTAGAAAACATTTCTCCAAACTCTATAACAAGCTGTATTAATTCCTTCATAAAAGGATATGATGATTTTATAGTTAATAACATTTCTTCTGGAGTTAACTCAAATATAGATTCTTTTAATTTATCTATTTTTTTCTTTATATCATTTCTTATACTTTTTACTCTATCTTGAGCATCTTTATCTAACACATTATTACTTCTGACTGTCTTTAGCTTTGAAAATTTATAATGAGAAAATTCATAGTATAAATCTTCTATTCCACCTGATATCTTTTCATACATTCTATTTAAAATGCACATATCATCTTGGAATGTTTCCATATAAGGTTCTAATCCTTGAGTTTGTTCTATTAAATCAATAGCTATGCCTTCCATACCTATTAATCCTTCTAATTCAACTCTAATATTATCTTTAATAATATTAATCCATGGTGTGTTATTTAAATCTTCTAATGTTTCTATATTAAATTCTTCACTTTTTTCCCTTAACCATTTTTCTGGCCATGGTCCACTCATAGAAAATCTAAATAAATCTAATACAATATCTTTTAGTTTATTATCATTTTTAGAAGTACTATATGCTTCTACCAACTCAAGAAAGTCTTTATCCTCTCTTTCATACTTATCTTCAAATAACTCTTCAATTACTTCTCCCTTAAGAAGTACTCCTTCAGTTTCATCTAATATTCTAAAGGAAGGGTCTAAGTCTATAACATGAAAATTATTTTTTATAACTTCTAAGCAAAATGAATGCATAGTAGTTATATTTGCTCTACTTAATAGCATTAATTGTCTCTGTAAATTTTCAGAATTAGGATTTTTCTCTAATGCTTTTGTAATTGCCCCTGCTATTCTTTCTCTCATCTCTGAAGCAGCTGCACTAGTAAAAGTAACTACTAGTAATCTATCTATATCTACTGGATTATCTTCATTAGTTATTATTCTTATTATTCTTTCTACTAGTACTGCAGTCTTTCCAGATCCTGCTGCTGCTGCAACTAACAGATTACATTTTCTAGTTTCTATTGCAGCTAACTGCTCGTTAGTCCATTTAGTTTCCGACATCTTCTTTCCCCTCCTTTATAAATTCCTTCATTTGTTGCCAAATTACCTCTTCATCCTTCTTTACTATAAGCTTATATTTATTATCACTAAACCTAGTATCAAATTGACATATAGGTGAATAACTACAATACTCACAATATGATGAATTCATTTTTTTACAAGGCTCAATTTTTATTTTTCCACTAAGCATATCCTCACATAACTCAATCATTTTTTTATTAACATATTCTCTTAATATATTAAATTCATCTTCTGTTACAACTGAACTAGTAGATGAAAAATCTCCATCCTTTTTAAACGCAGCAGGTATAATTAAAGAGTAAGTAACCATATTGTGATCCATTGATCTAACAAGTTCTGCATTTTTAAGTAATAATCCATTCATCTTTAACTTTTTTAATATTTCTTCTTTTATCTCATCATCTTCTAACTCAATCTTACTTTTTATAATTGGATCATCTATTTTAAAATAAAGTATTGCTCCTGGTATAGCTTGTTTTTTCATAATATATTGAGAATTTTTAAGTATAGCATCTAAATATACTAATAATTGAATTTGAATACCATAATACAACTCATTTAAATCAAATGTTTTAGCACCTGATTTATAATCTATTACTCTAACATAAGTATTATTATCTAATGTTAATGTATCAATTCTATCTACTCTACCAGTTAAAAATACCTCTTCTCCTGAAGGTAAATTAAGTTTTATAGGAGCTCCATCTCCAAGACTTCCAAATACATATTCATTGCTAAAAATCTCAAATTCTCCTCGCTTCATTTGCTCTGCAATTATTGAAACAGACCTTGTAATTACCTTCTTGAATCTATTAGTAAAATACTTAAATTTTTTGCTACTATTTAAAATAGAATCCTGTTCTTCTTCTAACTTATTTTTAACTAACTCATCCACTATAATCTTACACTTATTTAAGTCTAATTCTGACCATGATATTCCTTCACCTTTTACTCTTTTAGTAAATCCATCTAATATATCATGCATAAATGAGCCCAAATCAGGTGCTGAAAATTCATATATTTTTCTATCTTTAGCTTTAAGTCCATATTGAATAAAATATGAAAATGGACATTCTGCATACTTTTCTAATCTTGATACACTAAATAGTAATCTTCCTGAATCTGTACTGTATAAATCTCTTATTTTTTCCTTTGATATAGCACCACCTATATTTCTATAATTAAGTCCTTTCATTATATTTTCAGCTTTCTTTTTAAACTCGTCATTATTTTTATACCAACAATATACCTCTTTCCAATAATCCTCTATTTCTTCTTTATCATATCTTCTTCTCATAGCCAATATAAATTCATTAAATGTTGGATTAGGCGCTGTTATATTAAATAAATTATCATTATTTCTTCTAAGGTTGTATATATCACTTTCTTCAACTAACTTTGGAAATATTCTTTTTAATCTTGGAATTACTATAGATGGTCTTAATGATTTTCCTTCAAAATCTGCCATAGGATAACTTACCATTAAAAACTCACTAGCTAGTGTTAATGCTGTATAAACAATAAACTGTTCTTCAAAAACCTTTGCCTTATTTGTAGCAGCTAATTCTATGCCTATATCTTTTAGTAAATCTCTATCATTATCTGATAAAATACCTTCTTCTTTATTAGCAGATGGTAAAACTCCATCATTAACACCCACTATAAACAGAGCCTTCACATCTCTTCCTTTTATTCTAGTAATGTCTCCTATATTTACTTGATCTAATGCTACAGGTATAACTCCAATTTCTTTATTCTCAAAACCAGCATTAAGTATCTTATATATTTCTCCTGCTTCTAATACTTCCTCTCCAAGAACATCTACCATTTGATCTAGTATTTCTACTACTATACCTGGAACTTGCTCATATTCCTTTAATTTATCTTGCATATTGTATTCTTCAAACTTCTCTAGTCTCTCTTCAATCTTATTAAATACATCTAAATTTACTAGGAAATCATATATAGCCTTACATACATCTATAACCTTCTTCTTTCCCTTTATTGATGAATGAAATTTTATTAAAGGTTCTCTTACTCTAATCATAAGTTCTTTAATTTCAAAATCTTCATCTTCTTCATTTATTTCAATCTCTTCAGTCCACTTAAATCCTTTAATTCCATGAGCTAATATATAATTTTCTAATATATCTATTTCCCATCTATCTAAAGATGTTAATCCACTTTTTAAATACTTAAATATACTTTCATAAGACCAATTTCTTAAATAAACCTCTATTGATGATAAAATAAGTATTATTAATGGATTACTTAATACATCTATTTTTTTATCTATGAAATAAGGAATATTATACTCATTAAATATAACTTTTGTTATCTTCTCATAATTATCAATATCTCTACATACAACAGAAATATCTCTATATCTATAGCCAACATCTCTAACTAATCTTAATATTTCTCTTGCTATTTCTTGAACTTCATCATATGAATTATTTGCTTTATATAATCTAATGTCCGTATTTTTTTTATTATATATTTTGAAAGGATAGGTATAAAAATATTTTTCTAAGTGACTTAACTCAAAACTATTTCTAAATCTTATACTATTTTCCTCATTTAAATCTATAGGCTTTAAATATTTAATATTCTCTTCTTTCATTAAATTAATAAGCCTATTCTCTGTTGATTTAATAGGATTAAATACTGTCTTCATTTCACTTTCATTATTACTTATTTCCTCCATACACAATGTTATATTTATTCTTTTACATTGTTTAGCTAAAATTCTTATTACATTTAATTGCTGTGGAGTAAATGTAGTAAATTCATCAATCCAAACTTCTGATCCTTCAAATAAATTGCAATGTTCTAACTTATTAGCTAAGAATGTAAGCTCATCATCACTATCAATAGTATTGCTACTTAAACTTTCACTAAATTTTTCATATATTAATGACAGATCAATTAATTTTTTCTTTAATTCCTCATCTTCAATATTTACTAGCTTATCTTCTATTAAGTTTGATGTAATATTATACTTTTTAAATTCTGTTAATAATTTAGATATTACTTCCGTAAATCCTTGTTCTCTGGAAATTCTATTGAAATATTGAAATAAATCATGTTCTTCTTGAAGTATTTTGTAAATAAGCATGCTCTTACCTGAATCTTTTATTATGTTATGTACACGCCCACCACACTCATCAAATACCTTATTTGCCATTCTCTTAAAACTTAATACTTCTGCTCTTAATAATCCCTTCTCTGATATTTTCCTTAGTAATAAAGTTTCTCTTTGAAAGGTATACTGCTCAGGAACTATATATATTAACTTATTATTTTCATTATCATTTAGCTTTTTATTTATATCATTAAGACAAAATGTGCTTTTTCCACTCCCAGATCTACCATATATAAATCTTATACCCATTAATTCATCTCCTAACTTAATATCATTATATTTAATTATAGTACACAAAGATAAATTATTTTATTAAATAAATATTTTTATATAAAAAAAAGAGCCTCCTTAAGGCTCTTTTTTCTTATATAGTTTAATTAATGTTCTATTTAATTTATTATATACAAAACAAAAAAGACATTTATCATATGATAAATGTCTTTTGGCGGAGGAACCGGGATTTGAACCCGGGCGCCAGTTGCCCGACCTACGCCCTTAGCAGGGGCGCCTCTTCAGCCACTTGAGTATTCCTCCATGTGCCCTCTATATTAAGGTTTATGGCGGAGAGACAGGGATTCGAACCCTGGGTACCCGCAAAGGTACGCCGGTTTTCAAGACCGGTGCCTTAAACCAACTCGACCATCTCTCCACAACTTACAAAAAAGATTATATCAAGTATAAGAACCTATGTCAACAACTTTTTTAACATTTTTCTATATTTTTTTTAGTACTTTATTGATATTATAAGAATATACTTATTTTTTTAAAAGGAGCTATTAATTATGGACTTATACATATCTGACTTAGATGGAACTTTATTAAATAATAAAGCTCAAATCTCTAATAATACTAAAAATATTTTAAATAAAGCTATTGATAATAATATTAATTTTTCAATAGCAACAGCTAGGACTCCTGCTACTATAGTTGATATACTTAAAGATGTTAATATTAATCTTCCTGTAATATCAATGAATGGTTCAGCAATATATAATATTAAAGATAATACATACATATCCTACATAACGCTAAAAGAATCTATTGTTAAGGACTTATTATTCATATTTAATAAATATGATTTAACACCTTTCATATATACTATTGAAAATAATAAGTTATTTTCCTACTATAAAAGATTATCTAATTCTTATCAAATAGACTTTTTCAACGCTAGAAAAAAATCTAAACTTAAAACATTTATAAATGATGACATTAAAGATTATTCTAACGTACTTTATTTTACACTTATAGACAATAAATATAAGGTAGAACAACTTTATAATGAAATTAAACATATGAATAATATCTATATAGTAAAATATAAAGATGTATACAATCCTAATATATATAATCTTGAAATATATGATATTAATGCTACAAAAGCTAATGCAATTAATAAATTAAAAGATTACTTACAATTTAAAAATCTAATAGTTTTTGGAGATAACCTAAATGATATTCCAATGTTTAAAATATCTAATGAATGTTATGCAGTAATGAATGCTGTACAAGAATTAAAAGAAATATCAACATCAGTTATATCATATAACACTGATGATGCTGTTGCTAAATTTATAGAGTCTAGAATTAAATAAAAAAAGAACTCAGTTTATAACTGAGTTCCTAATGGCGGAGAGACAGGGATTCGAACCCTGGGTACCCGCAAAGGTACGCCGGTTTTCAAGACCGGTGCCTTAAACCAACTCGACCATCTCTCCATATCACGAATTGTATTATATCAAGGTTCCTATTGTCTTGTCAACTATTTTTCTATATTTTTTTATATTTTTTTTATAATTTTTTTATATTTTTTAGTCTTGAGCTTCAAGTCTACCATGTTTTTCATAAGTAGCTAACTTTTCTATTTTATTTTCATCATTTACAAACACTACTTTAGGTTTATGTTCCTTAGCTTCTTCACTATTAATATCACAATATGCCATAAGTATTATTTTATCGCCAACTTGTACACATCTAGCTGCTGCTCCATTTAAGCATATAAGTCCAGATCCTCTTTCACCAGCTATAGTGTATGTTTCAAATCTACTTCCATTATTAACATCTACTATTTGTACTTTTTCATATTCTAATATTCCAGCTGCATCAAGTAGATCCTTATCTACAGTTATGCTTCCTACGTAGTCTAATTCTGCTTGAACTACTGTTGCTCTGTGTATTTTTCCTTTTAACATTGTTATATTCATCTGTTTTCCCCCACTAAATTTCATATATAAAGTTATCTATTAATCTTGTTTTTCCTATATATACAGCAATAGCTACTAAGACGCTATTTTTAATTTCGCTAACATTTTCTATTGATAAT
This sequence comes from Bacillota bacterium, assembly GCA_023424785.1. Lineage (GTDB taxonomy): Bacteria > Bacillota > Clostridia > Clostridiales > Clostridiaceae > Clostridium. Next base: position 6,774 of record JAFADP010000098.1, on the reverse strand, counting down.
GCATCTACAATATCAACATAGTCTATCTTTGCTAACTTCTCACTCATTATATTATTAGTTATTATTTCTTTTATTTTATTAACATCTCTTTCACCATCTTCTAGAGCTTGTTTGGCAATATTTAATGACTTACTTAATATAGTTGCTGCCTTTCTTTCTTCTTGGCTTAAATAAGTATTTCTTGAACTCTTAGCAAGTCCATCTTCTTCTCTAATTATTGGACATCCAATTACCTCTATATCCATATTTAAGTCTCTAACCATTCTTTTTACTACTGCTAATTGTTGAGCATCTTTTTGTCCAAAATAAGCTCTATCTGGCTTAACAATATTAAATAGCTTTGTTACAACGGTACAAACTCCTCTAAAGTGTATTGGTCTACTTTTTCCACATAATCCTTTACTTACACCATCAACTTCTACAAAACTGCTAAAGTCATCCATATACATTTCTTCTTTTTCTGGATGAAATATTAAGTTTGCTCCTGCTTCCTCACAAATCTTAGCATCTCTTTCTAAATCTCTTGGATAGCTTTCTAAATCCTCTGTTGGTCCAAATTGTATAGGATTAACAAATATACTTACAACCACTCTATCATTTTCAGCTACTGCTTTATCTATTAAGCTTTTATGTCCTTCATGCAAATAACCCATTGTTGGAACAAATCCTACAGTAAGCCCTTCTCTTCTCCAAGTCTTTACTTCTTCTCTGATTTCTTCTATACTACCTGATATTTTCATGTTAAAACCTTCTCCCTAATATAATTTATCTATTATTTCCTCATTTATAGTAAATGTGTGATTTTTTGCTGGGAAAACTCCATCTTTAACTTCTCTAATATATTCTTTAAACGCAGCATTCATGTCTTCTCCAAGCTTTGCATATTGTTTTACAAACTTAGGTACAAAATCTGAATACATTCCTAACATATCTTGATAAACAAGTACTTGTCCATCACATCCTGCTCCAGCTCCAATACCTATAGTTGGTATACTTATTTGCTTTGATATAAGCTCTGCAAGCTTAGCTGGTACGCATTCTAATACAACTGCAAATGCTCCAGCATCTTCAATAGCCTTTGCTTCTTCAATTAATCTTCTTGCAGCTTCTTCACTTTTTCCTTGAACTTTAAACCCACCAAATGCATTTACTGATTGTGGTGTTAATCCTATATGCCCCATAACTGGTATTGAAGCATTAACTATTGCTCTTATTTGTTCAACGACTTCTTTACCCCCTTCTAATTTAACAGCTTGTGCTCTACCCTCTTTCATTAATCTACCTGCATTAACTACAGCATCATATACAGATGTTTGATATGACATAAAAGGCATATCTATTACAACTAATGCATTCTTTGCTCCTCTTGCAACAGCTCTACCATGGTGAATCATATCTTCCATGGTTACAGATAAGGTATCCTCATATCCTAAACAAACCATTCCTAATGAATCTCCAACAAGTATTGCATTTATTCCTGATTCGTCAATAATTTTAGCTGTTGAGTAATCATATGCTGTAAGCATTGTTAACTTATCATTATTCTTTTTAGCTTCTTTGAATGTTATAACTGTATTTTTCATATTATCCTCCTATAAATTCTTCTAATTCCCTATAATCTTTATCTTTATTCTTAACCTTTGCAATATCTATAAGCTTTTTTGATATAAGCCTATATAGCTCTCTATCACCTTCATTTAAGCATTTCATATGATTTATAACTGTTTTAACATCACCACGCTCTATAGGCCCTGTAAGACTGTTTAAGATACCACTACATTTAATATTATTAATATTATTTATTATTAATGGATATAAAGCTTCAATTGCCTCTTCATCATTGAAACCACAATTAATTAACAAATTTTTAGATATATTAATTAATGCTAAAACATGATTACTTACAAGTACAGATGATAAATGATACTCTGACTTATTTTCCCAGGAAATAATTTTTACTTTATTTCCCAAACTCTCTATAAACTCTTTTATTTTATTGATATGCTTTTGGGAACCTTCAACTGTTATAAATGCTTTTTTTAAATCCTTATATGAATTATACTTATTACTGATTGCAAACATTGGATGGATAGAATAACCATAACAATTATAGCTTTCTATATTAGAAAAGACCTTAGATGATAATGAGCCACTACAATGACATATAATTTTATTAGATATATTAAATTTTCTTATTTCATTCCATATATCCAAAATAATACCATCCGGAGTGGTTATAATAATAGTATCACATTCTTGTACCAATTCTTTAATATTATTGAAATAATTTGAATCAGTGAATATAGATGCTTCCTTTGCAGACTCTATACTTTTACTAAAATAACCAACTAACTTTATATTATGCTGAACTAAATATTTACCTATTGTAAATCCTACTTTTCCAGCCCCTATAATTCCAATTCTTATGTTATCACCTCCAAAATAAGAGTGTGACACTATTAATTTTTAAAAAATTTTTATCATCTGGTGCAGTTTCTAAGAATACCACCCATAAAGAATTTACCATAACTTTCATATTTAATCAAATATTATTAAAAAAAATAAGCTAGTCTATTAAGACTAACTTATTTTTTTAACTATCTTATAACTTCTTTTCCGCCCATATAAGGTCTTAGTTTTTCTGGTATATTAACAGATCCATCTTCATTTAAGTTATTTTCTAGGAATGCAATTAGCATTCTAGGAGGTGCAACAACTGTATTATTTAATGTATGTGCAAAGTATTTACCATCTTTTCCATTTACACGAATCTTTAATCTACGTGCTTGTGCATCTCCAAGATTAGAACAACTTCCTACTTCAAAGTATTTCTTTTGTCTAGGAGACCAAGCTTCAACATCAATAGACTTAACTTTAAGATCTGCTAAATCTCCAGAACAGCATTCTAATGTTCTAACTGGTATATCTAAAGAACGGAATAATTCTACTGTATTTTGCCATAGCTTATCAAACCATTCTTTACTTTCTTCTGGCTTACATACTACAATCATTTCTTGCTTTTCAAATTGGTGTATTCTATATATACCTCTTTCTTCAATTCCATGTGCACCTTTTTCTTTTCTAAAACATGGTGAGTAACTAGTATATGTTTGAGGTAAACTTTCTTCTTTTAATATAGTATCTATGAATTTACCAATCATTGAATGTTCACTAGTACCTATAAGATATAAGTCTTCACCTTCAATCTTATACATCATAGCTTCCATCTCAGAGAAACTCATAACACCAGTAACTACATCACTACGAATCATGAAAGGTGGAATACAGTAAGTAAATCCTTTATCAATCATGAAATCTCTAGCATAAGAAAGAATTGCTGATTGTAATCTAGCAACGTCTCCCATTAAATAATAGAAACCATTACCTGCTACCTTTCTTGCACTATCTAAGTCAATACCATTTAATTTTTCCATAATATCTGTATGATAAGGTATTTCAAAGTCAGGAACTACAGGTTCTCCATAACGTTCTACTTCAACATTTTCACTATCATCTTTTCCTATTGGTACACTTGGATCAATGATATTTGGAAGAACTAACATTATATTTCTTATCTTTTCTTCAAGTTCAGATTCCTTAGCTTGTAACTCTGAAAGACGTCCTGATTGTTCATTTACCTCTTTTTTAAGAGCTTCTGCTTCTTCTCTCTTCCCTTGAGCCATTAATCCACCAATTTGCTTAGAAATAGAATTTCTATTTGCTCTTAGTGTATCTGCTTCATGTTGTATTTTTCTACTTTCAACGTCTAATTCAATAACTTCGTCAACTAAGCTAAGCTTTTCATCTTGAAACTTATTCTTTATATTTTGTTTAACTACATCTGGATTTTCTCTTACAAATCTTAAATCTAACATAATGCCTCCTTAATATGTATTAATAATTATTTATATTAAAATTATTTTTCACAAAAAAAAACTTCCATCCCAATAAAATTGGGACGAAAGATATATCCGCGTTGCCACCCTAATTGATAAAATTATAATAATTTTATCCACTTAAATAAATTTAACGATTTCCCGTACTGCTCATCACAGTCCCTCCAAGGTGGATTCACAATATAATGATATCAGTTTACACCAACCACTGACTCTCTAAAAACATGTTTATTGCTACTAGCCTCTTCAACAGTTTAATATTTATTTATAATCAATATAGTACATTAATATATATTTGTCAATATTATACTTGGTAATTTTATTTTTCTATTTTTTTAGTGCATATTATATCTATACCCGTATTTAAAATATTACTACATATGATATCTCCAATATTAATTGGTGTACTAACATATAGCCTTCCTATAACCTTAGCAAACTCTACAAACAGCTCTCTATCAATTTCCTTATTACTTTTTACAGGTACAACTTTATAATTACTATTTCCTTTAACTCTAACTGTGCTAGTAAATATCTCCTTCATTCTTTCCCCTCACATTATACATTATCAAATTCCTTTACTCTTCCATTCCAAATAGTAAAATTTTTAGAATCTTCAACTATATCACATACTTTTTTATCTGTTTCTCTTGCTAATATATTCATTACTAATCTATTACAGCGAGATCCGCTACAATCTCCTATACAAGCTCCTGTTCTTCTTTTTATACCAGCTAATGTTCTTGCTCCCAAAGGTCTTCTTATACAATCTACAATTTCCCCTTCAGTAATTTGATTACATGTACATATTATTCTTCCATATCTATTGTCTAATGCTATAAGTTCATTTCTTTCTTTAGGTGTCATTTCTTTAAATTTATAAACATCTCTTCTTTTATCAATAAAATCTTTTTTTAGAGTTGTTTTCATATTATCTGCAATTACACTACTTATCTTTTTAGCTATACCTGGAGCAATGACAAGTTTTCCATAATGTGTTCCAGTAACACTTATATAGCCATCTGCAATACGACTATCATCTATATACATTACATCTTTCTCATATACATCATTAAGCATAGAAGTAACATAATCTTTATTTAAATGTGAATTTAGCCTCTTGCAGTTATTAATTCTATCTTCCCTACTTAACTCTTTAGTATCTTTTATTCCCATAATATATCCACCATAAATATTAGGAATACTCATAGCAAACTTATTATCATCTAAAACATTAATTATTATTTTCTCTAATGGATTCTCTATATCTTTATCTACTAATATATAATTCATATTTTTTAATACGTTCTCTTCATTATAGTTAACTATAACTTCGCCTTGAAGATTATTATCTATATTTATCTTATTAGGAATTGTATTTATAACAACTCTACAAGTAAACTTGTTCTTATTAGTTATAACTTTAAAGCCCTTAGAAATTTGAGATATATCTAAAACATTTTCTTCAAATCTAAAATTAACACCATTATCAACTGCTACCTCAGCATATGCTATTGCTAATTCATATGGTGATATTATTGCTACATCTTCAGAATATAATCCTAATTTAGCATCACATATATTAAGATTTTTATCTATATTACTAAAATCACATTTATCAATTAAAGAAATATTATTAATACCTCGTTCTTTTGCTCTATTATACATGTCATTTAATTTAATAACCCCATTATCATCACTTGCAACTCTAAGTGCACCTACTTTTTTATAAGGTACATTAAATTTATCACATGCATCTTCAATAAGTTTTATACCTATCTTTTCATATTCTGCAATTTTTTCATTGCTAGTTTCAGATCCATCATAAACAACAGATGTACTAACTGTAGATATATCCTCTGCAACATCATATGCCTTTTCTATTAATGCTATGTTTAAATTAAATTTTGAAAGTTCATATGCAACTGTACATCCTACTATACCTCCACCTAATATTAAAACATCATAATTCATATCTATGACCTCCCGAACATAATAAATTAGTTTTTATCATCACACTCTTTTAATATACTTAAGTATTTATTATCATACACATCTTCTAAGTGATGATTTTCAATTGCTTCTAAAAATTCCTCATCATATATACCTATTCTCTTAAGTATATCTACCCCTTTTTTTGGGTGATTATAATATAAATCTATTTTTTTATACTTACTACATTTATTAATTAAATATCCACCTGTAAGCTTATTCATAATAACTAATATAGACTTTTCTATTACATTTAAACTACCTTCGGTCTTGCCTATATCATGTAATAATGATATTCTAGCAAGTTTATTAGTATCTAAATTCATTCCTTTACTAATTAATAAACAATCATTACATACTCTTATACAATGATGCTTTTCGGATTTTTTTAATTTATTAAATAACAATTTTTCATCTTCTCTTAAATATTTATCTAATAGTTCATTATCTACTTCTTTAAATATGGAGATTAATGCCCAAACAAATTGTTTTACTCTATATAACATTTTCTTCTCCTTAACTTTAGCATTTATTACTATTTTATAATATCATATTTTTTTTATATAAAAAAAGAAGTTGTGAATAATTCACAACTTCTTTTTTGGTGGAGATAAAGGGATTCGAACCCTTGACCCCTTGCGTGCAAGGCAAGTGCTCTCCCAGCTGAGCTATACCCCCAAAAATGGTGGACCTTCAGGGACTCGAACCCCGGACCTACCGGTTATGAGCCGGTTGCTCTAACCAACTGAGCTAAAGATCCATGCTTACCTGGCAACGTCCTACCCTCCCACACGGTCTCCCATGCAGTACTATCGGCGCTGTAGAGCTTAACTTTCCTGTTCGGAATGGGAAGGAGTGTTTCCTCTACGCCATTATCACCAGATTT
>JAFADP010000096.1 GCA_023424785.1 Bacillota bacterium | reverse complement strand
CAAGCTGTAGAAGTATTAGGAGATGAAGTAGTTGATTTAAAGACATTTTCTAAGATATTAATATCAGGATTTGAAGAAAAAGAAATTGGTGTAATTCCTATGGCATTAGATCAAGTAAATATAGGTGATATAGCTAGAATAAAGGGTAGAGATGTAAAAGCACTTTATATAGTAGGAGCTAATGATGGTGTGTTACCATCTGCTAATAAAGATGAAGGTATATTATCTGATGAGGATAGAATTGAGTTAAAAAATATAGGAATTGAACTTGCAAGCGATACAAGAAGTAGAGTATTTGAAGAGCAGTTTATGGTTTATACTGCATTAACAATACCTTCAAATTATTTAATGATTACTTATCCAATGGCAGACTTTGAAGGGAAGTCTTTAAGACCATCAATAATAATACCTAGATTAAAAAAGATATTGCCTAAATTAAAAGAAGAAAGTGAAATATATAATAAGAATTTATTGAATGATAAATATCATAATATAACTGCGCCAACTCCAACATTTAATGAACTTATAGAAGCATTAAGAAGAGAGTATGAAAAAGAAGAAATTGAGCCTTATTGGGTAGAAACATTTAAATGGTTTGAAGAAAACGAAGAATTTAAAGATAGAACAAAGATTATTTTTAATGGGTTAAATTATACTAATTTAGTTGAAAAGATACCAAGGGAAAAGATTAAAAGGCTTTATAGCAATGATAATGGAAGATTAATGTTTAGTGTTTCTAGAATAGAAAAATATGCTCAATGTCCTTTTAGTTATTATGTTCAATATGGATTAAAAGCTAAAGATAGAAAAGTATACGAATTTACTGCTCCTGACTTAGGTTCATTTATGCATGATATATTAGACCAATTTACAAATAAAATAAGAAAAGAAAATATATTGTGGAGTGATTTAACAAAGGATAGATGTGCTGAAATAGTTAACGAGCTTGTTAATAGTAAACTTAAGAATGAAACAAATTCTATATTAAATAGTAATAAAAAATATCAATATTTCTCGGAAAGATTTAAGAAGACTATAACTAAATCTGTAACTGTCATATCAGAGCAAATGAGAAAAGGTGAATTTGATATATTCAAAAGTGAATTTGACTTTGGAGATTTTAAAGATTCAGATCCAATAAAATTAGAACTACCTTCTAAGGAAACAGTTTATTTAAAAGGTAGGGTAGATAGAATTGACAAGGTTGATTTAAATGGAGAGACATATATAAGAATTGTAGATTATAAATCAGGTTCTAAGAGTTTTGATTTAAATGAGTTATATTATGGGCTTCAAATACAGTTACTAGTTTACTTAGATGCAATACTTAAGAACTCTGAGCAAATTTTAAAAACTCAATGTATGCCAGGTGGAATATTATACTTTAAAATTGATAATCCAATAATTAAGTCAAAGAAAGCTTTAACAGAGGAAGAAATTCAAGTTGAGGTATTAAAGAAATTAAAAATGGATGGATTGTTATTGAAGAATGTGGAGCTTGTTAAGTCTATGGATAGAGATATGGAAACATACTCACTTATAATTCCAGCTGCCTTTAAAAAGGATGGGGATTTTACAAGTACTAGTTCTGTAGTAACAGAGTCACAATTTGAATTATTAAGAAAATATGTTAATGATAAAATGATTGAAATATGTGAAGAAATGCTTAGTGGTGAGGTTAAAATAGAACCTTGTAAATCATCAAAAGTAACATATTGTGATTACTGTGATTATTCATCAATATGCCAATTTGATACTTCAATAAAAGATAATAAATACAAAATAATATTAAAAAAGAAAAAAGATGATTTATGGAATGCAATGAGTAATAAAGTAAAAGTGGAGGAGGGTGAATAGATATGGGAGATACTAAATGGACTAATGAACAGCTTCAAGCTATAGAAACAAGAAGATGTAATTTGCTTGTAGCAGCTGCTGCAGGTTCAGGAAAAACAGCTGTTTTAGTTGAAAGAATTATAAGAATAATAACAGATGAAGAAAACCCAGTAGATATTGATAAACTTTTAGTTGTTACCTTTACTAGTGCAGCAGCAGCGGAAATGAGAGAGAGAATAGCAGCAGCTATATCAAAAGCTTTAGAGAAAAGTCCTAACTCTAAAAATCTTCAAAGACAACTTACCTTATTAGGTAGAGCTAATATTACTACTATGCACTCCTTTTGTTTAGATGTAATTAAAAATTATTTTTATACTATTGATTTAGATCCTAGCTTTAGAATAGGTGATGAAACAGAAGCAACTTTAATGAAAAATGAAATAATTGAAGAGCTTTTTGAAGAGTACTATGAAGAAGATAATGAAGAGTTTAAAGAACTAATAGAAGCATATAGTGGTTCTAAAGATGATGAAAAGTTAAAAGAAATGATACTTTCTTTATATAGATTTTCTATGAGTGGGCCTTGGCCAGAAAAATGGTTGATAGAGAAGGCTGAAGCTTTTAATATTAGCACTTTAGAAGAACTTGATAAGAGTGAATGGGTAAAGGTGCTAAAGGAAAGTTTAAGAGTTGAATTAAATGGGTTCTTAAATATGTACAGAAAAGCCATTGAAATAATTAATGATACAGATGGTTTAGAACCATATTTAGATGCTTTTAATAGTGATTATGATCATTTATTAAGGGCTTATGAAAGCTTAGATAGTGGTTTAAATGATATTTATATTGCTTTAAATTCTATTTCATTTATTAAGTTAAAGACAGTTAAGAAGAATCAAGTTTCTGATGAAAATGCTCAAAATTCAGTTAAGAGTATAAGAGATTCAGTTAAGAAAAAAATAAAATCATTAATTGAAAGTACATTTGAATTTACTCCACAAGAGGCTTTAGATGGAATAATAGGTGTATATCCTTTTATGAAGACTTTAGCAACTATAACTCTTGAATTTTCAAAGAGATTTGATGAGAAGAAAAGAGAAAAAAATATACTGGATTTTAATGACTTAGAGCATCTTTGCTTAAAAATATTAATTGATAAGGATGAAAATAATAATATTGTACCATCTAAAGTTGCAGAACATTTTATGGAGTTCTTTGATGAAGTATTAGTAGATGAATATCAAGATTCTAATAATGTTCAAGAAACTATAATAGATTTAGTTTCAAGAAGAAGATATGAAGAATCTAACGTATTTATGGTTGGAGATGTTAAGCAAAGTATATATAGATTTAGACAGGCAAAACCAGAGTTATTTTTAGATAAATATAATAGATATTCTTTAGAGGATGGAAGTAAAGATAGGAAGATTCAATTATATAAAAATTTTAGAAGTAGGCAAGAGGTAATTGAAGGCGTAAACTATATATTTAAGATGGTTATGTCTAATACAGTAGGTGAACTTGAATATACTGATGAAGAAGCATTGAACTTAGGTGCAAGCTTTAAGGAAGCTAATGATGAAGAAGCAATCGTAGGAGGCGAAATT
>JAFADP010000055.1 GCA_023424785.1 Bacillota bacterium | reverse complement strand
AGTGGAGATATTCATATAGAACTTGGTAATAACTCCTTATAATAATGAGGTCTTAGTTAGATTATTCTAGCTAGGGCTTTTTATATAAAAGTATAAATTATATATAGTAAAATGCAACAATTATAGCTATATATGAATACTTTATAAAATTAGGAGGTGTTTATTATATGGCTTTAGAAGTAGTTGGATGTGACAGAGATTTAAGTAAAATAAAAGAACAATGTATGTCATGTTTGTCTTATCATACTATTTTAACATTAGATGATGGAAGTACATTAGATGGAATAATTGAAGGTATACAAGGTGATAATATTATAGTGTTAGTTGGGGAAGACATAATGGTAGATGGAAGTGGAAATAGTATGATGCGTCAGAGGCCTATGGGATTTGGACCAGGTAGATTTAGGCGATTTAGACGAAGGGGGTTTCCTATAAATAGAATAAATAGAATAAGTCCAATATTATTTCCTTTTGTTTATCCACCATACCTATATCCATATTATCCACTATATCCATATTAATAATATTAGCTGTTAAAAGATACTCTTTAATGAGTAGCTTTTAACAGTTTCTTATTTTTACTTTATTGGAAAGCTTGCTAATTGATATAAAATATGTATAATAAAAATGAAAAAAGTATTACTAATTAAGAACAATGGGGGAAAAACATGTATTGTAGTCAATGTGGAAAAGAATTATTAAATGGAAGTAAGTTTTGTGGAAATTGTGGAGCAGCAGTAAATATGAATGCTTCTGAACAAGAATTAAAAGTAAAGGACGTAGTGAATGTACAACCTACTAATACTTCAAGTAAGAAGAAAAACAAGACAGTTCTAGGTGTGGTTATTGCAATAGCTATAGCTTTAGTTTTAGTAGTAGGTTTAGTAGTATCTAATATGAATAAGCATGGATTTAATAACTATAAAGATTTAGTAGATGCCTATTTTGAAGCAATTGAAGATAATAAACCAAAGTTATTAAAACGTACGATGAATGAAGAAATGCTAGAAGCTTTAATGGATTATGCAGATTTAAAATATATAGATTTAGAAAAACAATTAGATTTATATTTTAGTTATGTTGTTAGTGAAGCTAGAAGTATGTATGATGATAATTTAAAAATAGTACATAAAATATCAGATGTAGAAACTTTAGATGATTATGATAGAGAATATTATGTTGAAGATTTAATTGATGAATGTGGATTTAAAGAAAGTGAAATAGGACCTATAAAAGAAATAGATGTTGATTTATTAATTAATGGTGAAAAAGATTCAGAATATTTAACTGTAGCTAAGATAAAAGGAAAATGGTACTTAATTGATGCATCTATATTTTAAAAAATAATAATTTATAAAAATAAGAGTTTAGTACATATTTGGTGCTAAGCTCTTATTTTTAATAGTTTTAACTATTAATATTAAACGATTTACTTTATTTGGAATTGAATAATTAACGGAGCTTTGTAAATTATGTTATAATAAGACTACATAAAATATTAATAGATTTTATATTCAAAGAAGGAGAAAAATATATGATAGTATATCATGGTAGTGATAAGAAAATTGAAAAACCTAATTATAGAGGAAGTAGAAAAGGAACAGATTTTGGATCTGGTTTTTATTGTACTAAAAATTTGGAAATGGCAAAATCATGGTGTGCTCTTAGAAATGGTCAATATGTAAATAAATATGAACTAAATCTAAATGGATTAAAAATAAAAGAGTATAATTTAGATTTAGAATGGTTATTATTTGTGTGTTCTAATAGGTTAAGTTTAGATATTAAAATAGAAGACAATAATTATGATGTTATTATAGGTCCAACAGCAGATGATAAATTATATAGAACAGTACAAAACTTTTTAGATAATGTATATAGTGTAGATGAAACTTTAAATATATTAAATTGTATGAAAATTGATAAACAAATTAATATAGTTACTGAAAAAGCTTTAAATAATCTTGAATTTAAAGAAGTTATTGAATTAAATATAAAAGAGATATTTAATATAAAAGAAAATGAAATATTAAACTTAGGAAGTGTTAATGATAAGGTGTTTAAAGCAAGAAGAAATTCTAATAAAGATGTTTATTATATGGATTTACAAGGGAGATAATTATGTGGAATATATTAAATAAAAATAGATGTGAAACCTTAGCAGATATTTTTAGAGATAGTATTAAATTTAAAAAGGATTATTTAGATGCTATTATTAAAATTTTATTATCTGACTATAAAGATTCTCTTGAAGTAGGAGACCTTATATGTATATCAAGAGGAAGTTTATATTATCTATCATGGATTGAAGAAAACTCTATTATTGATGAAAGAGAATATACCGAAAATGAGAAAAAATATTATATGGAAGCCATGGAGTGGTTAGGATACACCCTTCAAAGTTGGTATGAGGATTTTGGAATTACAGGAAAAGACATATGTAGCAAATTTAAAAAAGAAGATTTTGAGTGGCTTATAAGCAATTGGGCAATTCTTCATACTCAAGATACAAAATATGTACTTGAAGAAACAAAAACCACTAGAAAAATAAATATTTAGTTATAATAATAAAAGATTTTATTAAAAAATAAGGACCTTGTACAAATTGTGTATGAGGTTCTTACTAGTCTAAATAAATAATATAAAACGAAACTTATTCAGTAGGAGCTTTTATCTCCTACTGAATTTAGCTGAGTTAATCTAGGGTCGTGTCCGTTGTTAGCTCCCTGTTATATAGAACAAGGGAGTGTTACAACGGTTAGACATCAGATAAAAATATTTGCTTTCAATAGGACATACTATATATTCTTAAAATAAATTTAAATATCTTAAAACAAGCATTCTATTTTGACTTAAATGGCTTATCTTTGTTGACCTATTGAAGTTTCTTATAATATAATGTTAGGGAATACAAAGAAACTTATTTAGAGGGAGAGTTTTATCTCCCTCTGAATTTAGTTAACTCAATCCATCGGCGTTATAAGTCGGATACGAAAAATGAGGTTTACAAATGGAAGAATTCGTTTATGTAGTAGAAAAAGAAATGGAAAATATAAGAATTGATAAATATTTATCTAGTATGTTAAGTGATAAATCAAGGTCTTATATTCAAGGATTAATTGAGGATAAAAATATAAAGGTTAACAATAAGGATATAAAAAGTAATTACAAGGTAAAACATAATGATATAATTAGTGTATCATTACCAGAACCTATAGAACTTAAAGTGGAGGCAGAAGATATTCCTTTAAATATTCTTTATGAGGATAGTGATGTAATTGTTATAAATAAGCCTCAAGGTATGGTGGTTCATCCAGCACCAGGCAATTATACTGGGACACTAGTAAATGCATTATTATTTCATTGTAAAGATCTTTCAACAATTAATGGAGTAAAGAGACCAGGAATAGTACATAGAATAGATAAAGATACAACAGGTGTATTAGTTATTGCAAAAAATGATGAGGCACATAATTTTTTATCTCTTCAACTTCAAAATCACTCTATGAAAAGAGAATATATTGCTTTAGTTGAGGGTAGATTAAAAGAAGAAAAAGGTGTTATAAATAAACCTATAGGAAGAAATAAAAAAGATAGACTAAAGATGGGTATTGTTGATGATGGAAAAAGAGCAGTAACTCATTATGAAGTTTTAAAACATTATAAGGCAACTACATTAATTAAATGTGTTTTAGAAACGGGAAGAACTCATCAAATAAGAGTTCATATGGCATCTATAGGTCATCCTCTTGTTGGAGATGAAGTTTATGGATTTAAAAAACAAAGATTTAAGCTTGAAGGTCAAGTACTTCATGCAAAAACATTAGGATTTATTCATCCAAGAACTAAAGAGTATATGGAGTTTACAACAGAATTACCAGATTACTATAAAGAATTATTAGAAAAACTAGAAAGAGAATGTTAATAAGGAGGACTTTTATGAAATTAAAAGCTAATTTACTTGATGAAAAAGCTATAAAAAGAAGTCTTATAAGAATATCACATGAAATAATTGAAAGAAATAAAGGTGTAGATGATATTGTTTTAGTAGGAATAAAAAGAAGAGGATGTCCTATTGCAGAAAGAATTTCAGAAGAAATATTAAAAATAGAAGGTGTAAAGCTTCCAGTAGGTTCTGTAGATATTACAGCATATAGAGATGATAGAGAAAATCATATTGAAGCTAAGGTTCAAAGTATTAATTCAGAAGTAAGCTTTGAAAATAAAAAAATAATACTTGTAGATGATGTTTTATACACTTGTAGAACAGTTAGAGCAGCTATGGATGCTATTATAGATGAAGCTAGACCTAAAGCTATTCAACTTGCAGTACTTATAGATAGAGGACATAAAGAGCTTCCTATAAGAGCTGATTATGTAGGAAAGAATATACCAACATCTAAAGAAGAAAAAATAGCTGTTCATATAATGGAAATAGATAATGAAGATAGTGTTAAAATCTATGAAGGTTAAGAACTTATCTTAAAGGAGTAAATAATGGAATATAATTTAATTGCAACTACTACCTTTGGTTTAGAAGGAATAACAGCAAAAGAACTAAAAGCCTTAGGTTATGAAGATGTAAAGACAGAGACAAGTAAAGTTTCTTTTACTGGAGATGAAATGGATATTGCTATAGCTAATATTCATTTAAGAACTGCAGATAGAATATTAATAAAAATGGCAGAGTTTGAAGCAAGAACTTTTGAAGAACTATTCCAAGGTACAAAAAAAGTTAACTGGAGCAAGATAATTCCTGTTAATGGTGTAATGCATGTTGTAGGGAAGTCAGTGAAATCTACATTACATAGTGTTCCAGATTGTCAATCAATAGTTAAAAAAGCCATTGTAACAAGTATGAGTGAAGACTATGATATAAAAACTTTTAAAGAAGATGGTCCAGTATATAGAATAGAAGTGGCTATTTTAAAAGATAAAGTAACATTAACAATTGATACAACAGGAAGCGGATTACATAAAAGAGGATATAGAAAAAATTCAGGGGCAGCACCTCTTAAAGAAACTTTAGCAGCAGCATTAGTTCTTCAATCAAGATGGCAAGATTCTTATGAACTTATAGATCCATTCTGTGGTTCAGGAACAATATTAATAGAAGCAGCTATGATTATGTTAAATATGGCTCCTGGTATAAATAAAGAATTTGTTTGTGAAACATGGCCAACAATACCAGATTATATATTTAGACAAGTTAGAGAAGGTGCAAAGAGAGCTATAAAGCATAAAGATATAAAACTTATAGGATATGATATAGATACTTGGGTTTTAAGAACTGCATCTGATAATGCATATAAAGCAGGAGTTTCAGATTATATAGAATTCCAAAAGAGAGATTTTAGAGATTTCTCAACATCAAAAGAATACGGATTTATAATAACTAATCCTCCTTATGGTGAAAGACTTTGTGATAAAAAAGAAGTAGAAAAGTTATATAAAATCTTTGGAGAATATAAAAAGAAATATAAGAACTGGGAGTATAATATATTCACATCTTATGAAGATTTTGAAAAGCCATTTGGAAGAAAAGCAAGTAAAAATAGAAAGCTTTATAATGGTAAGTTAAAATGTTACTTATATCAATATTTTGATAATCCTAAAATTAAAAATGAAGGAAATACAGTTTTACAAGAGTTAATTAGAAATTCTTAAAACACTAAAGGTGCTACGATTTTGTAGCACCTTTAAATTTTACTTTTTATTTAATTCTAATTTATCAAAGTCTTTTGGATCAACATATATAGTGTTGTTAGTATGATATATTACCATACCAGGCTTTGCACCATTTGGCTTCTTTAAGTTCTTAACTAAGGTATAATCTACAGGAACCTTAGAGTTATTTTTGCTTTTACTATAATAAGCTGCAATTGTTGCTGCTTCTACTAAAGTATCATCATCTATATCATTAGCTTTTATAATTACGTGAGAGCCAGGAATATTTTTTGTGTGAAGCCATAAATCATTTTTACCTGCAAACTTTAATGAAAGATAATCATTTTGAAGGTTATTTTTACCCACATATATGTCATATCCTCTAGATGTAACAAAGTGAAGAGGCTTTCCTTCTTTAGATTTTTTATTATTTTTACTTTTTCTAAACTTAATATATCCTGTTTCTATTAACTCATTTTTTATATCCTCAATTTCTAAGTAAGAATCTACATTAAGTATATTAGTTAAAACAGAATTTAAATAAGATAATTCTTCATCATTTTTTTCTAGTTGTTCAATAGACCATTCTTCTGATTTTTTTAGCTTATTATACTTTTTATAATAATATTGAACATTTTCAGAAGGAGTTTTATTAGGATCTAATGAAATATCCATATATTCTTCATTTTCACTATAGAAGTTTAGAAGGCTTATAGATGAATCTCCCTTTTTTATATTGTATATATAAGATGTTAGTAAATCACCTTTAATTTTATAATCTTCTTTTTTATCAGCTTCTTCAATATTCTTATTTAGAATCTTTTCCTTCTTTAAACATCTTTCAATATTAGTATGAACTAACTTTTGAAGGTTTGTAGATCTATTAGAAAGTCTATCTTGTTTATCTTTTTCCTTAAAGAAATCATCAAGCATTTTAGAAGGACAAGTATATTCAATTACTTCATTATTAGTATTAAGTTTATGAGAGTAGAAGTCCTTAAATAATCCTTCACTATCTTTATATATTGCATAATAAGGAGCTTGAGAAATTTTATCTTTAAATACATCATATAAGTCACTTAAGTTGTTAGAATCTATATTTTTTTCAACACATATTTCATATAAATTCTTAGAAAATGGCTTTGATACTCCAGTTAAAGCATTAAAGAATAAATCCTTATTAAAAGGTATTTCATTTTCTTTAATAAAATTAATAAATTCTTCTTTTGTTACAGTTAAAGCATTTAATTTATTAGATTTAGGTGGGAAAACATATGTAGCACTTGGATAAAGAACTCTATAACTATTTATATTAGGAGTAATATGTTTTATAGACTCCATAATTAAGTTATCTCTATTTCTAACTAAAGAAATATTAGAGTGTCTACCCATTATTTCAACTATTAATGAGTACTCACTATTAAAGCCCATTTCATCCTTTGCTTCAACAGTTATAATAACAATTCTATCACTATCTTTTTGTTCAATATTTTTTATTCTTCCATTTAATAAGTACTTTCTTAATACCATTAAAAACATAGGAGCCTTTAATGGATTTTCCTTTTGAACCTCAGTAAAATGAATTCTTGGAAACTTAGAAGAAGAAGATATAAGAAGTTTATAGTTTTGTCTGTTTCTTCTAAAGGTTAATATAATTTCATCTTTTTCAGGTTGATTTATTTTATCTATTTTAGAATCTATTAATATAGGTTTTAAATTTTCTAATATATTGTGTAAAAAAATTCCGTCTAATGCCATAATTATCATCCTTTCAGTATAATATATAAGTATATCATTAATTAAATACTAAGTTAACATATTGTTATACATAAAATTGTAAAAAAATTAAATAAAGATTACATGTTTATAAAATCTATTGTAATTAAAAATATTAGATAGTATGATTATATATGTTATCATAAAATAGAATGGAATTATATAAATTTGAGGTATATAGATGAAGAAGTGTAAATTATCAAAATTAATATATATTATAACACTTATTTGTCCTTTATTTTTAATATCATGTAGTGAAAGTAAAGAAGATAATGAAAAGGATAAAGTTGAAGGAATAAATTTAAATAAAGGTGCCATAGTAGAAAATTATAATGGTGAATACAAGAATTTAAATATAGATAATAATGAATACATAAAAATAAATGAAAGTAAAGCAATAGCATTTTATGATGATGAAAGTAAAAATTATATATATAGCGAAAATAATAAATATAAAGCTTTTTATTTAGGAAAAGAAATTGAGTTAACACCTTTAAAAGGAAATGAAATTAAGTACAGTTTATCTCCTGGAGGAGAATATTTAAGTTACTTTAAGAAAAGTCCAATTGAAGGAATAGAGGGAGTATATGAATATATTCCTTATATTATTACATTAAAGGATGGAAAAGAGCATAAAATACATAATTCTATTTCAATTAGTGGAACTGCTATGGAGTGGTTAAATGAAAAAGAAATTATTTATTATGGTGTAGGAAAAGATAAGGATGATAATATAACAAATGGTATAATAAAGTACAATGTAGAAACTAAGGAAGAAGAAGAACTAAAAAACTGTGATGGAGGAATAATTCAATTTCTTAAGACTACAGAAGATGGAATAGTATTTTTAGAAGAGAATTTTGATAATTTAAAGCTCCTTAAATTATACAACCCTTTAAGTAAAGAAGAAATCACATTAACAGATAGTTTAGTAACTATTTATGATGTAGTAAAAAGTAATGATAATTATTATGTCTTAGGTAGCTTTAAAGATGATAATCTTTCATTATATAAGATTTCAGAGGATGGAGAGTATAATAGATTAATTTATAACTTTCCAGAAGCAGTAAGAGAAGATAGAGGACTTAGTGTAGATGAAGAAGGAAATGTTCTTATTATTGGAGTATCAGATACTGGTCTTGAAGGAATATATAAATGTGATGAAGAAGATGTCATAAAAAAGGTATCAGGAACAAGCAAAAAACAAGTAGAATATACTTTTGTAAAGTAATAAAAGTTATTGGAAGTAAAAAGTGCTTCTAATAACTTTTTTTGTTTTTCTTAAGGTATTGAATTTCAAAATATTGTCAATATTAAAGTTAGGAGGATGTTATGAGTGAAAAAAATTTAATTGAAAATATTGATTTATCTTTAGCAAGAAAAATTTCAGTTTCTGAAGCTAGAAACCTAGGAATTTTACCTATAAAAGAAGTTGACAATACTATTTATATAGCTACAAATAAGGAAACTCAAGATGATGAAGAATTTTTAAGGTTTTTATTAGGTAGTAACAAAATAGAATATATTAAAGTTTCAACATTAGAATTAGAAAAACTTATCAATTTAATATTAGACTTTAATGAAAATACCTTAGAAGAAGATATATTTCAAGAAGCTATAGATAAAAATGCCTCAGATATACATTTTGAACCAGTTAAAGATGTTGTAAATATTAGATTTAGAATAAATGGATCTTTAGTATTAGTTAGAAAAATAAAGCTTGACCAATATTTCAAAATAGCTTCAAGACTTAAAGTAAGAGGAAAGTTAGATATTACAGAAAAGAGAAGACCACAAGATGGAAAGTTATTTATTAAATATAATAATAAAGTTTATAATTGCAGAATTTCTACAATACCTGTAGTTAATGGAGAGAAAATAGTATTAAGAATACTATACAACAATAATTATTTATCAACTTTAGAAGAGTTAAACTTTTCTAAAGAGCAACAGAAAGTATTAAATAAAATAATTAATTTGAAAAATGGATTAGTGTTAGTAGCTGGTCCTACTGGAAGTGGAAAATCAACAACACTATATTCAATTTTAAATAGTATTAAAGATGAAAATATTAATATAACAACGTTAGAAGATCCTATTGAAGTAACTCTAGATGGAGTAAACCAAATAAACTTAAATGAGAAAATAGGAATAACCTTTGAAGCAGGTTTACGAAGTATATTAAGACAAGATCCTGATGTAATAATGGTAGGAGAAATTAGAGATGAAGTTACTGCAAAAATGGCAATAAGAGCATCTATAACAGGTCACAAAGTTTACTCAACAATTCATACAAAGTCCCCAAGAGAAGTTTTATTAAGACTTGAAGAGATGGGATGTAAAAACTATTTAATAAGAGATGCTGTAGTAGGTATTATTTCTCAAAGACTTATAAAGATACTATGTGATAACTGTAAAGAGGAAATAAATGAAGAAAGTAATTTCAAATTTAAGCTTTATAAAAAATGTGGATGTGAAAAGTGTAATTATTCAGGATATAAAGGAAGAGCATTAGTTGCAGCTGTATATTATATTGGAGCTACAGAGAAAAAAGAAATAGTAAATTTAAAAGATAATTTAAATATGTTATCTAATAATCAAATGTTAGGGTCATTAAATAATTTACTAAAAGGGGCATATATTGATTACTATGATTATTTAAACTTTATTGAGGGGGAAGAGTTAGGTGAAAGCAAGTAATAAGGATATTAAAATAATATGTGAGAATATATCTAAGTTATATAATGATGGATTAACTTTACCTCAAACAATAAATTTAATGGATGAAATACCATTAGGTACAAAATACAAAGAAAGCTTAAAAAACATAAGAAAATATATTGAGAAAGGAGAGAGTCTTTCTGAAGCTTTTAGTAAGTATGAAAGTTTATACCCAAAGTTCTTTACAGGAGTATTAGCTTTAGGAGAAGAAAGTGGTCAAATTTATAAAGTATTAAAGGCTTTAGGTGACTATTATGGAAAACAACATGAGATTAAAAGAAAAGTTATAGAAGCATTAACATATCCAATAATGATTTTAATAGCTTTTATAGCATTAGCAATAGGATTTATATTTATAATACTTCCTATTTTCTATAATGTGTATAGCAGCATGAATAGTGAAATTCCAAGTAGTATAAAAAGTATTTTTTTATTTCAAAATTATATAAAAGAAAATCCATTTATATCTTTTATTTATGGAATATGCATTCTTATTATTATATTTCTTATAGGAAGTATTTTAAGTAGCAAAATAAATTTATTTAATTTAATAATAAAGCTAAATACTGTAAAAAATTTAATGGAATATATTTATATTTTAATTTTATCAGTAATTATTGATAGCGGAGTATCTTTATCTTTAGGTTTAGATTTGTGCCTAAGTTCAATAGACTATAGTTTTTTAAAAAAGGAATTGCTTGTATTAAATGAAGATATTTTAAATGGCTATGAAGTAAGTTATTCTATGAAGAAGTGTCAGTTTATATCTAAGTATTCTCTAGCTATTATAAAACTTGGAGAAGATAGTGGCTCTTTATGTGAAAGAATAAAGTTATTAGAAAATAATTTGCAAGAACAATACTATAATAAATTAAAAAAATTATTAAGTGCAGTACAGCCAATGATGCTTTTATTTATAGGTGTAATTACTTGTGTAATTATAGTTTATTTTTTTATGCCATTTATAGATATGATGTATTCAGTGGGGTAATTATGAAAAAGGGATTTACATTAGTTGAACTTATTATATCCTTAAGTATTTTATTATTAATAACTACTATAAGTACATTAGGATTTAGAGGTTTTTCATCAATTAAAAATAGTTTAAAGGTTAAAGAATTTATATATGAAATAAATGATGGTATTACTTACGGAAGATTATATTGTATAGATAATAATTTAAGAGGAAAGTTTGTAATTGTTGAAAGTGAAGGAAACTCTTATTTAAGATTAGAAAATGCTTCTGGTGTTATTAATGAAGTAAAGTTGGAAAGTGCATTAACTATTGATAGAAATGAAAATGCTACTTTTAGTATTAATATAGAAAGTGATGGTAAATTAGAGTCAAAAACTCTTTATTTAAGAGATAAAGATAATAATAAATATAAGCTTTCTATAACGCCAATTGTATTTTTAGTTAATATTAAGAAGGTATAACTATGAAAAATAAAAAAGGTAGTTTCTTAGTTGAAGTAGTTGTAGCATTATCGTTAATAGGTATAGTTATGGCTGCTACTCCATTTGTAATTAAGGAAGTAGTTACATCAACAAGTAAAAAATATGAAAGTTATATAGCAAATGAAACATTAGATAGTATAGGAAAAGAGTTAATGTATAACTGTACTTATGACGAATTGGAAAGGTATTTTTATGATGGAAGTAAGAAAATATCTTATTCTAAAAACTTAATAGAAGAACTTTTAACTACTAATATAATTAATATGGGAGTTATAGATTTAGAAGATAACTTTGTAAAGTTAAGTATGAGTAAGGAAAGTGACTTGATGAAAATAGATATAGAAATAAAATATAGTGTTTATGGAAGTAATAAAGTCCTTAAAAATACTATAAGAAAGGCAAAGTGGATAGATGAAAGTTATAAGTAGAAAGAAAGGATATACCCTTATAGAAATAGTTGTATATTTATCTCTTTCTTTATTAATTACAACCTTAGTATTTGAGATTTTTATAGGTGTAAATAATATATTTTTAAAGTGTTTAAATAGAAGTAATAATTTAAATATAGTAGAGAATACATTTATATCTATTTATGATATAGCAAGAGATCCAAGAGTAGTAAAGATGGAAAAGGAAAATGAATCTTTGAAAATATATTATTCTACAGAAATTAACAATACATATGAAGTTAAGCATATAAAGAAAAATAATAAGGATTTAGTTGTAGAGTATTATCAAAATAAAGATGGTATAGATATAATTTTAGGAAGAGTAAGTGAAAAGTTAATGCTTAATATTAATGATTTTAAGGTATATGAAAAAGAAAATGTAATTTATATAAAAGTTATAAAGGATAGTGATGAGTATATTAAAAGTATATAAGAAAAAAGGGTTTGTTTTAATTACTACAATATATTATGTATTAATAATATTTTTAATTATTAACTTGTGTTTATATATTATTTCTAGTAACAGAAGAAACTTAAGTGTAGAAAGAAAAATAGATAATAACGTAAATAGCTTTTATAACATTAATGAAGTTATAAATAATTTAAATAATAGCCAAAGTGAAATAAAATATGTAGTTGAAAATAATATAGGAAAAAATATAGGTGATAATATGGTATTACGATTTAATGAAAGTGAAGATAGATTTTTTATAACTAAGAATGAAGGAAATGCAGAAAAAATGAGAAGAATGAGATTAGACTATATTATTTGTGAAGATGACTACATTATATTTCCTACAGTTTTAAATTAGGAGTGATTAATATTTATAAAACATTATTATTAGATGATTATACAGTTACAATTGATAAAAATGTTTATGGTATAGATGATAGTAACATATTAAATTATAAAGATAGGAAAATTATTTTATTAGGAGAAGATTTATTTACTAAGAGTATATGTGCAAAAGCACCTATTAAAGAATATGAAGTTAAAGAAAATATATTATCTTATTTTGGAGAAGATGATGATTATTTGTTTCATACTACATTAGAAAAAAATAAAAGAAATTTAACTATATACGTTACTAAGGGTGGTCTTAAAGTAGCTAAACTTTGTGAAGAAGCATGTAGGGTAAAAGTAATTCCTGTACAGTTTTTAATATGTAATATTTTAAAAAGAAAAATACGAAAAAATAAATGGTCAGCATTAGTTTATATATTCAATAGGTATTATTTAATAATATATAATAATAAGCTTATAAATTCTATAGTAAGTGAATCTTTAGATATTATAGAAGCAAGACTTTTAGATATGGATAAAAATATAGATATATATTTAGAAGAAAAAGTAGAGTTTAGAAATTTAAAAGTTGAAAATAACATATATAAGTTAGGAGGAAAAATTGGTGAAAAGCAGGTTATCAATAAAAGATTTTTTGCCATATAACTTCTACTGTATTCAAGATGTTAAAAAAGAAAAGGAAGATTTATTAGGAATTAAAGTTTTATTAATATTAATGGTTGGTCTTGGAGTAGTATGTATAAATACTTTAACAAAACAAGAAATTGTAGAAGATAATAGTAGTAATGTTATTGAAAATAATGATAGTAATAAGTCTTTTGATAATTTATTAGCATGGTTAGAATTATATGATAATAACTTAAGAGGAGAAATTCAAAATAATAGTGGAAACTTAATAGTAAATAATGAACTTCTTAATAAGTTTTATGTAGATGAGAATTTTACAATTAAGAGCATTGAATTAAAAGAAGAAGATTTATATAAAGTTAGTATAGAAAGGAATTAAATTTTGAAAAAGAATATTATAGCAGTTGGAATACTTATAATGATTATTATTGAAAGTATAATATTAGTTATTAATAGTAAAGAAGATAATAATAAAAGTGAAGTAATAAATAGTAATATATATAATGAAAAAACTAATACAATATCTATAGTAGATATTTTAGAAAAGGTCCAAAATAATTCTTCAATTACTTTATCAAGCATAAAAGATATGGGAGCATCGTACGAAATTAACTTTTTTATGAACGGTGACAAAGAAGAATATAATAATATGATTAATGAATTTCAAGATTTTACTTTGTCAAATTATAATATAAGCTTAAAAGATGACAATATAGAGGGTGAATTCACCGTTATATACACTAAATAGACAGAATTATGGAGAATTTACTTTTTTATATTTGCTTTTTTATATTCCATCTGATAGAATGTATATGTTATAAAGCGATAAAAACGCTAAATATCAAGTTTAAGGATATTAGTTATAAAACTTATAAATATTGGAGGAATAATCAATATGATATCAGCAGGAGATTTAAGAAAAGGTACAACTTTTGAACATGAAGGAAATGTATACACTGTAATTGATTTCTTACATGTTAAACCTGGTAAGGGAGCAGCTTTCGTAAGAACTAAGTTAAGAAACGTTATATCTGGAGGAGTTACAGATACAACTTTCAACCCAACAGCTAAGTTCCAAGAAGCTGTAATAGAAAGAAAAGAGATGCAATATCTTTATTCTGATGGAGAGTTATACTACTTCATGGATCAAGAAACATATGAACAAATTCCATTAAACTATGAAAAAGTTGAAGAAGCTATAAAGTACTTAAAGGAAAATATGTTTGCTATAATTAAGTTCTACAAGGGAGATGCTTTCTCAGTTGAAGCACCAAACTTCGTTGAATTACAAATAACTCACTGTGAACCAGGTGTTAAGGGTAATACTGCTACAAATGCATTAAAGCCAGCTACAGTTGAAACAGGAGCTATAGTAAATGTTCCAATGTTCGTTAATGAAGGAGATGTAATCAGAATAGATACTAGAACTGGTGATTACATGGAAAGAGTTTAATACTTAAAGTATTATTATAAAATTGCTAAGCTCACTTTTGACTTAGCAATTTTTTTCTATAAGGATGTGTTAAAATGAAAGATATTAAAAAATGTATTGAAAACTTACAAGTAAGCATATCGAAAGTAGAGGATAAAGAATATAAAGAGATTTTTAGCAATATTGAGAATATATTAGAAAAGTTAAGTTACAAGGTTGAGGAAGTAATGACAAATCAAACAGTACTTGCAGAAAATCTAAAATATATTGATGATGATATTGTAAATCTACAAGAAGAACTTTTTGAAGAGGTTTCTTTAGAAGAATTAAGTGAATTAGAAGAAGAGTACAAGGAAGTTTACTGTAAGCATTGTGGTAAACCTGTATATATGGAATCTACTACAATAGAGGAAGCTAGCGAAATACCTTGTCCGTATTGTGGGAAAAATATAATATAGTATTCTTTATTTAAAAGTGTGAATTTAAAATTCACACTTTTTTTATTTCACACTATTTCTTTAAAGTAAATGTAATATTTATTGATTTTTTTAAATAGTAATTAATAAATCCATAGTGAGAAAGTGAGGTGAGTTTAATGGATAAAAACTTACTTAGTATTTTTCCAGAACATATAAGAAAGGAAATTGATTCATATTTTTTGGGGAATAAAGTACAAGAGATTAGAGTAAAAATAGAAAAGCCTATTATATTAATTTTATATAATAAAGAAATTGTTACAAAACATATTACAACAAAGGAAGAATTAAATTATATTCTTCAAAGAATTTCAAATTTTTCTTTATATGCATATGAAGAAGAGGTAAAGCAGGGCTTTATAACAATTGCAGGAGGGCATAGAGTAGGATTAGCAGGTGAATGTGTAATGGAAAATAGTAAAATAAAAACCATTAAAAATATTTCATCTTTAAACATAAGAATTTGTAGGGAAATAATAGGGGCATGTAAGGAGGTTATAAGATATATATATAATGATGATTCTAAGGTAAACAATACTTTAATTATTTCTCCTCCTAAGTGTGGTAAAACAACTATATTAAGAGATATTGTAAGGGAACTTTCAGAAAAGGGAAAGAGAATCTCAGTAGTAGATGAAAGAAGTGAAATAGCAGGATGTTATAAGGGAGTTCCACAGATGAATTTAGGAATTAGAAGCGATGTACTTGATAATTGTGCTAAAAGTCAAGGAATGATTATGGCTATTAGAAGTTTATCGCCAGATGTTTTAGTATGTGATGAAATAGGATCAAAAGAAGATATAGAAGCATTAATTATGGCTTTTAATTCAGGAGTATCTGTAATAACTACTCTTCATGGATTTGATATAGATGATTTATTTAATAGAAAAGTATTTGATGAATTATTAAATAATAAAATACTTGATAGGGTAATTGTTCTATCAAATAAAGACAAGGTAGGAGGTATAAAGAGAGTATATAAAATGGATAAAGAGGAGGGAAGAAAATGCTCAAGGTTATTATAGGAATAGTTTTATTTTGTATATCATCATATATTGGATATTTTTATGGTGAAAGTTTTAGAAAGAGATATGTACATTTAAAGGAAGTAAATAAAATTATTACATTACTACAAAACGAAGTTTTATTTAACACAACACCACTTCCAGAAGCTTTATCTATTGTAGGAAGTAAAACAATATATCCATTTAAGGAATTATTAATAGAGACCTCAAATAATTTGTCGCATGAAGGATTAATAACTTCATTTAAAAATAGTTATTTAAATTATGAAAAAGAAATATATTTTTATGAAGAGGATAAACATGTTTTACAAGATTTTATAAAGTCTCTTGGTGATACAGGATTATATGGTCAGGAAAAAATTTTTAAACTAGTTTTAGAAAATTTAAAAATGAACTTAGAAGATGCATTAGAACTTTCAGAGAAAAACACAAAGATGTATAGATACTTAGGGTTATGCATGGGGGCAATGATTTTTATTTTCATAATATAGGAGGGTTATATGCTAGATGTAAGTATACTTTTTAAAATAGCTGGTGCGGGAATAATATTAGTAATTTTAGATAAGGTTCTAACAAGTAGTGGTAAGAGTGAAATTGCTGCAATAACTAATATTGCAGGAATAGTAATAATTTTAATTATGGTTATATCGTTAATTAGTCAGTTGTTTACAAGTGTTAAAACAATGTTTTTATTTTAGGTGATAATATGGATATTTTAAAGGTTGTAGGATTTGTACTAATAGCTCTTTTCTTATATTTATTTTTTAAAGATAAAAGAGGAGATTTATCTGTATTAGTATTATTATCTGCTGGTGTACTTGTATTTATATTTTCATTAACTCAAATAAATGAAATAATTAGTTTTTTAAATACAATAGCAGAGAAAGCTCAAATAGATACTTTATATCTTGGTGTAATACTAAAAATAATAGCCATAGCATACTTAGCATCTTTTGCTAGTGAAATTTGTAAGGATGCTGGTGCTAGTTCCTTAGCTTCAAAGGTTGAATTCTCAGGAAAGCTATTTATATTAATATTAGCTATTCCTATTTTAATGGCAGTATTAGATTCAATACTTCAAATATTATAGAGGTAAATAATATGAAGAAGACAATTATATACTTATTAATAATATTTTCTATATTGTTTATATTTCCTCTGCAATGTAATGCAGAGGAAAGCAATAATAAATTAAATATAGATAGTACAGAAGAGGTTATTAACTATACAAATGAAAATTTAGGTAACGAATTAAATGGACTATATAGTTATATTAATAACATGAAGACGGATGTAGAACTTATGAATGATTTAGATGCTGCATCATATATAAAAAGCTATATAACATCAGGAGAAGGCAATATTTCAATAAATAAAATATTAAAAGCAGTAGTATCACTACTTTTTAAGGAGGTTAATTCTGTATTAAAACTTGCTTTATCAATGGTAGCTATAGCGATTTTATGTTCATTTCTTAAAAATCTCCAAGATGCATTATCAAGTGATGGAATTTCAAATATTGCTTTTTATGCATGTTATATAGTGTTAATATTACTACTTTCGAAAAGTTTTTTAATTTCTGTATCACTAGCAAAGGAAGTTATTAATGGTATAGCTGATTTTATGAGTGCAATTTTACCTGTGTTAGTATCTATTATTGCTCTAACTGGAGGAGTATCTCAA
The DNA here is from genome assembly GCA_023424785.1 of Bacillota bacterium. Classification (GTDB taxonomy): domain Bacteria; phylum Bacillota; class Clostridia; order Clostridiales; family Clostridiaceae; genus Clostridium. The sequence continues at coordinate 13,523 of JAFADP010000055.1, read as the reverse complement.
TCTGCTACATTAGATCCAATAGTAATGGCATCAGTAGTAATTATCCCAAGAATTTATTGTAATGTAATTATTCCTCTTATTTTAATAACATTTGTTTTAGAGTTTGCAAATAATTTATCAGAGGAACACAAAATAAGTAATTTATGCAAAACTATTAAACAATGTACATTATGGCTTCAGGGAATTATAGTTACTATATTTATTGCAATGTTAACTATAAGAGGAATTACATCCAGTACAATAGATGCAGTCACCTTAAAAACTACAAAATTTGCAATAGATAATTTTATACCTATTGTTGGTAAAGCTTTTTCTGACGCAATTACTTCAGTAGCTGGATATGGTCTTATAATTAAAAATGCAATTAGTGGAGTAGGTCTCTTAATATTAGTTCTTATAATATTACATCCAATTATAAAAATAACATTAATATCATTTATATATAAAATATCTTCATCATTAGTTGAACCTATAAGTGATAAGAGAATTACATCTTCTATTGCAGGTGCTGGGAATGCTATGACATTACTATTATCATGTGTTTTAAGCGTTAGTTTAATGTTTTTTATTTTGTTTGGAATAATAGCTAGTGCAGGAAAGTTTATTGTAGGAGGTTAAGGATATGGAGAGCCTAAAAACTTTTATTATTAATTTAATAGTAACTTTAATATTTATATCTGCAATAGAAATAATTTGTCCAGATAATAAAATGAAAAAGTATATAAAATTTGTACTTGGTATATTACTTATGGTAGTTATTTTAAACCCTATAATAAGCTTTTTTACAAAAGGTGAAGTTTTTTTAAATGAAGTAATTTCAACATATGAAGATGAAATGGCTGTAAGTGCTTTGTCATCCTCTGATAAAGAAAATAATAATAATTATACAAATGAATCTTTTAAAGAAAATCTAAATAAAAATATTATTAGCTTGTTAAAAGATGAATTTAAAGATTTTAATTTTGAGTGTGATACAGAATGTAATATAAATAATAATTTTACCTTTGAAAAAGTAGATATATATGTAACTAATAAAGGGGTGAAGAAAGTTAAAAAGGTAGATATAAATGGGAATAGTAGTAAAGTAAGTGATGAAGAAGATCAAACTTCAAAAGAGATAAAAGAATACTTAAGTAATGAGCTTGAAGTTTCTCAAGATATTATAAATATATATTATGAATAAGGAGGAAAAGCATGAATAATAAGTTTTTTAATGAACTTAAGAAGCTATTAGAAGATAAAAAAACTGGTAATATATTAACTATTGCTTTAATTATTGCGTTTATAATGATTGCTATAAATATATTCTTTCCTGATTTATTTAAAGAAAAAGAAACTAATGCCCAAAGTGTTATGTCTGAAAATATAACAGTAAGCTCTAATGATGATTATGAAACTAGTCAAAAAGAAGAGCTTGTTGCAATATTAAGTCAAATATCTGGAGTTGGAGAAGTTAAGGTAATGATAAACTTTAAAAATGGAGAAACAAAAGTGCCAGCTTATGATAGTACAAAGCAAACTACTGTGACAGAAGAAAAGGATACAGAAGGTGGTACCAGAACTAACAATCAAGTAAGTGATGGTGCAACAGTAGTTATGAACTCTGAAGGAGGTGATAGTAAACCATTTATAATTGAAACATATAAACCACAAATTGAGGGGGTAATTGTAGTAGCTCAAGGAGCTGAAGATAGTAAAGTAAAATACGATATTCAAAAAGCTGTAGCTACCTTATATGGATTAAGCTCAGATAAAGTCAATGTATATTCCATGAATTAAGAGAATATATTTTAATAAAAAATCTATGGAAGGAGATTACTATGACACGCAAACAATTTGGGATAATTTTTACTTTATTAGGGTTAATAGTTTGTACAGCAGTGCTTGCAGCTAAATTAAATAGTGAGGGATTAAATGATCCTACAACAGATTTAACAAGCGTATTTCCAGTAGAAGATACTACTTCAAATGTTGAAGGGGAAGATGCAAATAGCGATAAGCAAACATTAGGTGTAACTGATTTCTTCTATGAAGCAAGAGCAGAAAGAGAACAAACTCAAGATGCTACAATTCAAACCTTAAAGCAAGAAAGAGATACAGAAGGTGTTACTGAAGAGGCTAAGGCAAATTTAACACAAGAAATACAAACAATGGTTGTTAGACAAGAAAAGCAAAACATAATAGAACAAGGAATTAAAAATAAAGGATATGAAGATTCACTATGTCAAATATCTGAAGATGGAAGAAAAGCTAGCATTATTGTTAAGTCTGAAAATGCCATTACAGAAACACAAGCAGCAGAAATTCAAGAAATAGTACAAAATGCTTCTGGCATTAAAGAGGTTATTTTAGAAGTAAAGCAATAAAATTATTTGTAATGTAAAATTTAATTTGATATAATTATCCTAAGATTAACAGTTTTCAATATGGAAAACTTAGGAGGTTAGTAATATGGAACAGATAAACAACGAACAAAGCGTTGGAATCGTTAAAATTTCTGATGAAGTAGTAAGAGTTATTGCTGGAATTGCAGCAGAAGAAATAGAAGGTGTTGTTGAATTCCAACATGGAGTTTCAAATAATTTAACACAAATATTAAAAGGTAAAAAAACTTCAGGAAAGGCTGTTAGAGTTAGTTTAAATGAAGATAAAGCTATTATAGAATTAGATGTATCTGTAGAGTATGGAGTGAAGATCCCAGAGGTTATAGCTCAAGCTCAAGAAAACATAAAAAATACTGTTGAAGCTTTAACAGGTCTTTCAGTAGAATCAGTAGATATATATGTTCAAAATATATATTTACCTAAAAAAGAAGTTGCAGAAGAAACAATTACTGAATAAAAAAGAGATTCCTTCTTATAATTTAGAAGGAATCTTTTTTTCTTTTAAAGGAAAAATAATTAAAATTGTGGCACGGTTTAATTCCTTATGATAAAATAATAAAAGCTGTTTAGTGTTTTGTTCTTTAGTTCATAATAAATTATATACTGAGAAATGAATAGGACCAAAAAGTTTTTAAATTAATTTTTTAAAGCAAGAAAGGAGGAGTGTTACTAAAAGCATATATAAATGCTATAGTAACAATCGATTAAATGAGTAGAAAAAAATCAAGAGAAAAAGCAATGGAGCTTTTATTTAGCATGGAATTAAGTAAGAGTAGCGTAGAAGAAGTAGTAGAGGTTTTTGTTGATAACTACGAAGAAAATATTAAGGAGATAGACTTAGAATACATAAAGTCTGTACTAAATGGAGTAGTTGATAACAAAGAAGGAATAGATAAGATAATAGAAGAAAACCTTCAAAACTGGAAACTTAACAGAATATCAAAAGTAAATCTTACTATATTAAGATTAGGAGTATATGAGATGGTTTATAATGATGATATTCCTAACAGAGTAGCTTTAAACGAAGCTTTAGAATTAACTAAGACATATTCAGATGAAAAATCAGTATCATTTATAAATGGGGTTTTAGATAAAGTATTAAAATCTAACTAGGGGGCAATATAATGGGTAAAATAATAAATGGAAAAGAAGTTGCACTTAACATAAAAGAAGAAATAAAAAGTTTTGTAGAAGGAAGAGCTAATAGTAATAAGAAAATACCTAAAATAGCATCTATATTAGTTGGTGATGATGGTGGATCTATATACTATATGAATAACCAAGAAAAGGTAGCTACTTCCCTTGGGGTTCTATTTAATAAAGTTATTTTAGATAAAAATATTTCACAAGAAGAACTTATTAATGTTATAAAATCATTAAATGAAGATAAAAATACAAGTGGTATAATTCTTCAACTACCTCTTCCAAAAGGATTTGATGAAAAGAAAGTTATAAAAACAATATGTCCAACTAAAGATATAGATTGTTTAACTTTTGAAAATCAAGGTAAATTATATATGGGAGAACCAGAATTTTTACCTTGTACACCAAATTCAGTAGTAACTCTTTTAAAGAGCTTAAATACACCTATTGAAGGTAAAGAGGTAGTAGTTCTTGGTAGAAGTAATATAGTAGGTAAACCAGTAGCACAACTTTTATTAAATGAAAATGCTACAGTTACTATATGTCATTCAAGAACTAAGAATTTAAAAGATGTTTGCAAAAGAGCAGATATTCTTGTTGTAGCTATAGGAAAGCCAAAATTCCTAGATGATACCTACATAAAGGACGGGGCTATAATAATAGATGTAGGAACTTCTTCTTTTGAAGGTAAAATAACTGGAGATGTAGATTTTGATAAAGTTGTTGAAAAAGCAAGCTATATAACACCAGTACCAGGAGGAGTTGGCGCTTTAACTACAACATTACTTATAAAAAACGCTTGTGAGGCTTTAAATAAAAATGAAGATTAAAACATTATCTGTAAGTGAGGTTACAAATTATCTAAAGAAAATTATTGATAATGATTTTATATTAACTAATCTCTCTGTAAAAGGAGAGATTTCTAATTTAAAATATCATTCTAGTGGGCATATTTATTTTTCCTTAAAAGATGAAAATGGAAAAATAAATGCTGTTATGTTTAAAGGAAACGCTATAAGTTTAGACTTTAAACTAGAAGAAGGAATGAGTGTTATAATAAATGGTAGAGTTTCTATTTATCCTGCAAATGGAACTCTACAATTATATGTAAACACTCTTGAAAAAGAAGGTGCAGGAGACTTATTCTTAAAGTTTGAAAAGCTTAAGGAAAGACTTAATAAAGAAGGATATTTCGATGAGGATATGAAAAAGCCTATACCAAAATATCCAAAAAGAATAGGAATAATTACGTCTGAAACTGGAGCTGCTATAAGAGATATTATAAATGTTTCTAGAAGACGTAATTCATTAGTTGATTTAGTTTTATATCCAGCTCAAGTTCAAGGAGCTAATGCATATAAAACCGTAATTAATGGTATTAAATATTTTAATAAGAAAAAAAGTGTTGATGTAATTATTTTAGGTAGAGGAGGAGGTTCTATTGAAGAACTTTGGAACTTTAATGAAGAAGAACTTGCAATAGAAATTTTTAAATCTCAAATACCTATAATTTCTGCAGTAGGTCATGAAGTAGATTATACTATTTCAGACTTTGTTGCAGATGCAAGAGCAGCTACACCATCACAAGGTGCAGAAATGGCAGTACCTTTAGAAAGTGAGTTATATCTTAAAATAGATAGATATAAAGATTATCTTAAAAAGGAGATTAACACTTTATTAACTACAGAAAGATTAAGAGTTAATTCATTAGAGAATATGCTAAGATTACAATCTCCTCAAGGTAAAATAGCAAATTGTTATTTAGAAATAGATAACTTAAAAAATTTACTAGAGAAAAATATTCTTTCAAAGATAAAATTAGAAAAAGAAAAATTAAGTAATATAAATAATTTATTAATAGCCAATAATCCAATTAACCTACTTAATAAAGGATATGCTATAATAAAAGATGAAAATGAAACCATTAGTAGCATAGAAAAACTCAAAGAAGAAAAAAATATTATAATTACAGTAAAAGATGGAGAAGTAAAAGGAAAGTTTATTCCTAAGGAATAGGAGGAATTATGGCTAAAAAAGAAAGCTACGAAGAAATGTTATCAAAACTTCAAAATATATTATCCTCTTTAGAGGAGAATAATTTAGACTTAGAACAATCTATGAAAGCTTATGAAGAAGGAGTTAAATTAATTAATAAGTTATATAAAACTCTTGATACATTAGAAGGAAAGATTTCTATTATAAAAGAGGAAAAAGAAGTGGAGTTTAGTGGAGAAAATGAAAATAAATAATTGTAAAAGTGATATTGAATCATATCTACAAGAGTATTTTGAAAATAGAGGATCTTATAATAAAGTAATTTATGAGGCACAAAGCTATAGCTTAAATATTGGTGGTAAAAGAATTAGACCAATACTTATGCTTCTTGTATATTATATATACAAAAAATCATATAAAGAAATTTTGCCAATGGCTGCATCTATTGAAATGATTCACACATATTCATTAATACATGATGATTTACCAGCTATGGATAATGATGATCTAAGACGAGGAAAGCCAACAAACCATAAAGTTTTTGGAGATGCAATTGCAACTCTTGCAGGAGATGCATTATTAAATGAAGCTATGATATTAATGATGAATTATTCATTAGAAAATGGAGAAGCTGCTTTAAAAGCATCAAGAGAAATAGCAATGGCTGCAGGGCCAGAAGGAATGATTGGTGGTCAAGTAGTTGATATTATAAATGAAGGTAAGAAAGAAATTTCAGAAGATGAATTAAAATATATGCATTTAAAGAAAACAGGTGAGCTTATAAGAGCTTCAATAGTTTCAGGCGCATTACTTGCAAATGCACCAGAGGAAGATATAGAAAAACTTAATTTATTTGGGAAAAAGTTAGGATTAGCATTCCAAATAAAAGATGATATTTTAGATATAACAAGTACTACAGAAAAGTTAGGAAAGAAAATAAATGCAGATTTAAATAAATGCAACTTTATAACAATGTATGGATTAGAACAATGTGAGAAACTATGTAAGAACTTAACATTAGAAAGTATTGCATTATTAGATTCTATTAAAGAGGATACTTCTTACTTAAAAGAATTAACTTTAAGTTTATTAGAAAGAGAATACTAGAGAAAGAGGAAATTAATATATGAGCAATTATTTAGAAAATATGAATTTCCCAAAGGATATTAAGAACTTAAACAATGAGAATCTAATAGAGCTGGGAGAGGAAATTAGAGAGTTTCTTATAGAAAGTGTATCTAGCACAGGGGGACATTTATCTTCAAACTTAGGTGTTGTAGAGCTAACATTAAGTCTTTTTAAAAGTTTTAATATAGAAAAAGATAAGATTATATGGGACGTAGGTCATCAAAGTTATGTACATAAAATACTAACTGGTAGAAAAGAAGATTTTAAAAATCTAAGACAAAAAGGTGGCTTAAGTGGATTCCCAAAGAGAAGTGAAAGTAAATATGATGTATTTGATACAGGACATAGTAGCACATCTATTTCAGCAGCATTAGGTATGGCAAGAGCTAGAGATATTAAAGGTGAGGACTATAATGTTATTGCTGTAATTGGAGATGGAGCATTAACAGGTGGAATGGCTTTTGAAGCTTTAAATGATGTTGGATTTAACAAAACAAAATTAGTAGTAGTATTAAATGATAATCAAATGTCTATTGCTAAGAATGTAGGTGGATTATCAAATTATTTAAATAAATTAAGAATGAAACCTAAATACAATAGATTAAAAACTGATATTAGTAGTTCATTAAAGAAATCAGATATTGGAAAAGTCACTTTAAAATCTATGACAAAATTTAAAGATGGAGTAAAGAGATTATTTGTAAATTCTATGTTGTTTGAAGATATGGGTATAAAATATATAGGACCTATAGATGGACACAATATAAAATTAATGAACGAAGTTTTTAATATGGTAAAGAAAATAGACGGACCTGTAATTGTTCATACTATAACAAAAAAAGGTAAGGGATATGAATTTGCAGAAAAAAGTCCTTCTAAATATCATGGAGTAACTCCTTTTGATTTAGAAAGTGGAGAGCCATATACAGGAGGTAAACCAAATTACTCAAAATCATTTGGAGATGCATTAATTAATTTAGCTAAAGATGATAAATCCATAGTGGGAATTACAGCAGCTATGCCAGATGGAACTGGATTAAAAGAATTTGCAACTAAATTCCCTAAGAGATTTTTTGATGTTGGTATAGCAGAACAACATGCAGTAACACTTGCAGCAGGTATGGCAGCAGATAATTTAAAACCAGTTTTTGCAGTATATTCTACATTCCTTCAAAGAGCTTATGATCAAGTTGTACATGATGTTTGTATACAAAATCTACCTGTAGTATTTGCTATAGATAGAGCAGGGGTAGTAGGAGAAGATGGAGAAACACATCAAGGAATATTAGATATTTCCTATTTATCTATGATGCCTAATATGACTATAGTAGCACCAAAGTGTTTAGGTGAAGTAGAACCTTTATTAAAATGGGCAATAGAAAAGAAAAGTCCTGTGGCTATAAGATATCCAAGAGGTGGAGATAAATTAAATAATTTATGTCCAATTAAAGATATTAAATTAGGAAAATGGGAAGTTCTAAATGAAGGAAAAGATTTAGCTATTATTGCATGTGGAAAAACTGTTCAGTTTGCTCTTGAGGCTTTAGAAGAATTAAAAAGTAAAAATATTAATGTAAGCTTAATTAATGCAACATTTATAAAGCCTATTGATGTTGAACTTATAAAGCAATTAATTAATGATAAGTTTAATATTATTACAGTTGAAGATAATATGAAACATGGAGGTCTTGGAACTTCAATTTTAGAGTGTTTAAATGAAAATAACTTTAAAGGTAAAATGAAAATATTAGCTTATGAGGATAAGTTTATAGAACAATCTTCTGTAGATATTATTTATAAAGAAAATCTTTTAGATAAAGAAGGTATTATACAGACTGTATTAAGTATGTATAATGATAAGGAGTAATTATATGTCAGAAAAAAAAGAGAGACTTGATATATTATTAGTTAATAGAGGAATAATAACTTCTCGTGAAAGAGCAAAAACTTGCATTATGGCAGGTGAAGTATTTGTTAATGGTCAAAGAGTAGATAAGGCTGGAGAAAAGGTTCCTGTAAGCGCTAATATTGAATATAAAGGTGAAAAGCTAAAATATGTTAGTCGTGGAGGGTTAAAGCTTGAAAAAGCTATGAATACATATCCAATAAGTTTAGAAGATAAGGTATGTATGGATATAGGAGCATCTACTGGCGGATTCACTGATTGCATGTTACAAAATGGAGCAAAAAAAGTATTTTCAGTAGACGTAGGATATGGACAATTTGCATGGAAACTTAGATGCGATGAAAGAGTTGTCTGTATGGAAAGAACAAATATAAGATATGTAACACCAGAAGATATAGGAGAACTTTTAGATTTTGCATCTATTGATGTATCTTTTATTTCATTAAGAACTATAATGCCAGCAACTATTAACCTTTTAAAGAATACTGGAGAAGTTGTAGCTCTTATTAAGCCACAATTTGAAGCAGGAAGAGATAAAGTAGGTAAAAAAGGTGTTGTTCGTGATATAAATGTTCATAAGGAAGTTGTTAATAAAATAGTAGACTTTTTATTAGAAAATAATTTAGTAGTATTAGGGTTAAGTTATTCTCCAATAAAAGGTCCAGAAGGAAATATTGAATACTTAGTTTACTTTACAAAGGATACTACAAGAGAAACAACTTTTACAAAGGAAGATATAGATAAGGTTGTAGAAGCTTCACATACAGAAATCTAGGGATTAGGGGGAATAGTATGAAAAGAATAGGTATAGCTATAAATCCTTCTAAGGATAAAGATAATAAAATTTTAAATAAGGTTAAAGAAAAATTTAATAGTGCTTTTACTTTAGAAGAAATAGTTGTGTTTAACTCATATGAAAGTAGTAAAGTTAATTTTACTAATTCTTTAGATTTATTAATAGTTTTAGGTGGAGATGGAACACTTTTAAATGTAGCAAGAGAAATGAGTAAAAAAACCATAAATTGCCCTATTTTTGGAATAAATATAGGCAATTTAGGTTTTTTATCAAGTATAGATATTTCGGAAATTGACAATGCTTTAAATAAGATTAAGAATAAAGAATATACAATAGAAAAAAGAATGTTATTAAATTGTACAATAAATAATAATAATTCACTTGTAGCATTAAATGATATTGTCGTTGCAAGAGGTACTTTATCTAGAATGGTAAGATTTCAGATTTATGTAGATGGTAAGTTATATTCTACATTTAAAGGAGATGGGTTTATAGTATCAACTCCAACTGGTTCTACAGCATATTCATTTTCAGCAGGAGGACCATTTATATATCCTAATTTAGATTTAATAGCATTAACACCTATTTGTCCTCATACAAGAAGTATGCAACCTATGATAATAAGTGGGGAAAGTTTAGTAGAAATAATACCTGAAAATGGGGAAGAGGAAATTTACTTAACAATTGATGGTCAAAAAGCAACTGCAGTTGAACAAAAGGTATGTATAACTGTAAGTAGAGCAGAAAAACATGTTGAATTGCTTTTATTTAATGATTACGATTATTTTAAAATGTTAAGAGCAAAAATTCTTAATAATTCAAGACAGTAAGTTGGTGGTATATATGAAATCTAAGAGACACATGAAGATTTTGGAAATAATTGAAAAGAGAGATATAGAAACACAAGATGAACTTGCAGAAGCTTTAAGAGAAGAAGGTTTTGAAGTAACTCAAGCCACAGTATCTAGAGATATAAAAAAATTAAGACTTATAAAAATGCAAGATGAAAATAGAAAATATATATATAAAGCTCCAGAAACTAAGACAATAAATATTTCAGATAATTTATCTACTATTTTATCAAATTTTACTTTATCAATAGAAAAAGTTGATAAGTTTATTGTAGTAAAGACAATTTCAGCAGGTGCAGCACCTGTTGCAGAAGCTATTGATAGCTTAGATATATCTGATATTGCAGGTACAATTGCTGGCGATAATACAATATTTATATTAATGAGAAGTGATGAAGGTGCAGAGGAGTTAATTGGTATAATTAATAAATTTATTTCTTAGGGAATTAGAGGTGGAGGAATGTTAATTCAAATAAATATTAAAAATTTTGCTTTAATTGAAGAGATAAAAGTAGAATTTAGCGAAGGATTTAATATTTTATCAGGTGAAACAGGGGCAGGTAAGTCAATACTTATTGATGCTATTGATTATGTTTTAGGTGGAAAATTTTCTAAATCATTAATTAGAACTGGTGAAAATAGAACTTATGTAGAAGCTATTTTTACTATAGATAATAAAATGGTTGAAAAGATATTAGATGAATTAGATATAGAATATGATGATCTTATAATAATAAGTAGAGAAACATCCTTAAGTGGTAAAACTATAGTTAAAGTTAATGGAAAAAGCTTAATAGTTTCTCAACTAAAAAAAATTCGTGGAAAAATACTAGATATTCATGGTCAACATGAAAATCAAGCTTTACTTGATAGAAGCAATCATATAAACTATTTAGATAATTTTATAGGTGATGAACTTAAAGAACCATTAAATGAATTTAATGCATTAAAAGAAAAACTAAATGAAGTTAAAGCTAGAATTTCTAAGTTAAATGGAAACGAAGATAGAAATAAACTTATTGATTACAAAAAGTTCCAAATAGATGATATATCAAAAGGTAATTTAAGAGCTGGGGAAGAAGAAGAGTTAAAAGATGAGTATAACTTACTTTATAATGCTGAAAAAATAAATAAATCTATTACAACAAGTTGTTATTTATTAAACTCTAGAGATGATGGAAATTCTGTAGTAGAGTCATTATCAAAAGTAATTTCAGAATTATCTTCTGTTGAATCAAACTCACAAGCTGTTGCAAGTAAAAGAGCTATTATAGAAGAAGCATATTATAATATAGAAGAAGCTTCAAGAGAACTTCGTGATATTGCAGAAGAAACTGTATATGATGAAAATAAATTATCAAAAATTAATGAAAGAATATATGAGATTAATGGATATAAGAAGAAGTATGGAAATTCAGTAGAAGAAATTATAGAGTATTTAAACAAGCTAAAATTAGAATATAATGAGCTTATAAATGCAACGGAAATTTTAAATGAATTAGAACAAGAAAAAAATAAAATTCTAGAAGATATGAAGAAGGTAGGATTAGTACTTCATAATATAAGAACTAAAGCAAGTGAAGTTTTAAAAAATAAGCTTCTTAAAGAACTATCATATGTAGGTCTTGAAAAATCAACTATGGAAATAGTAGTAGATTTTTGTGATGTTTATAATGAAAATGGTTTTGATGAAGTAAGTTTCTTAATATCTACAAATACTGGTGAGCCTGTTAAGCCATTAGAAAAGGTTCTATCAGGTGGAGAATTATCAAGGATAATGCTTGCCTTTAAATGTGTATTTGCAATTAAAGATGGAATATCTACATTAATATTTGATGAAATTGATACTGGTGTAAGTGGAGTAGTTGCAAAAAGAATTGGAGAAAAAATGTATGAATTATCATTAGGTCATCAAGTACTTTGTATAACTCATCTTCCTCAAATAGCAATACTATCAGATTATCATTACTTTGTATCTAAGGAAATTAAAGATAATAAAACATTTACGAAAATATCAATTTTAAATAAAGACGAAAAAATTAGACAAGTAGCTACAATGATGGGTGGAAATGAAGTTACAGAAGCAACAGAATTAAATGTGAGAGAAATGTATAATCTTTCAGAAAAGAAAAAAAATGAAATAAAGTGTTCCGTTAATACATAACTAATTGAATAAAAGGAAAAAATAAAATCACATACCATATGTGATTTTATTTTTTTAATTTTTGTCTTTTATAGAAAAGAAACAATAGCATATAAAAATTGCATAAGGGGCAATTTAAAGTTAGAAGCAAAGGAGGAGATAATGCATGAAGAAAAAATTATTTAAGTGGATTATAGTAATTATTACTCCAATCTTGGTTCTTACTTTACTTAGTTATATTACTTTAAATAATGTTCCAGATTATCTATATAGCTCAAAAGATATAGAAGTTATGTCAATTGATGTAGGACCATTAAATACACTTTCATATAATAAAAATAATAACAAAATGAAGGTGAATTTATTAGGTATTATTCCTGTTAAAACTATAGCTTTGCATAAAGTCGACGATATTTATGTAACTCCAGGTGGAAATAGCGTTGGAGTAAGACTTTCGAGCAATGGTGTATTAGTTGTTGGTTACTCTGAAGTTGTTACAAGGGATGGAAAAGATGAAAGTCCAGCTCAAAAAGGTGGAATAGAAATAGGGGACTTAATTACAAAAGTAAATAATGAAGAGGTAAAAACCAGTAAAGATTTAATATCTAAAATAGAAAAGTGTAAATCAAATACTATTAAACTTGAAATAAGCAGAGATAATACTATTATAACTAAAGAAATATGCCCTATAAAAGAAGAAAATGATAAATATAAATTAGGAATTTGGGTAAGAGATTCTACTTCAGGTGTAGGAACATTAACCTTTTATGATTCAGAAAGTGGCAAGTTTGGTGCCTTAGGTCATCCAGTAACAGATGGTGATACAAATAAATTATTTTCAATTGGAAAGGGAGATATACTAGAGTCTTCTATAATAAGTGTTAAAAAGGGAGAAAAAGGTTCTCCAGGAGAATTAAGAGGTGTATTTATAGAAGAAGAAAATCCAATTGGAACTATAGATAAGAATACTCAATGTGGAATTTTTGGGTGTAATAAAGAAGCAATAGAAGATTATAATAATAATGAGCCTATGAAAGTAGGTTTTAGAGATGAGATTAAACTAGGTAAAGCAAAAATAATAACTACAGTTGATGAAAGTGGGCCAAAAGAATATGAAATAGAAATATTAAAATTATTTACTCAAGAAGAACCTAGTGCAAAAAGCATGATTATAAAA
>JAFADP010000044.1 GCA_023424785.1 Bacillota bacterium | reverse complement strand
TGGAAAAAACTTAATTTTTTAAAAAAAACTATTTACATATGAAAAAAAATCATGTATATTTTAATTACATTAAATCATAAAAATATTAGAAAGGACTAATGCTTATGAATAATAAAACGTATAATTTGGAAAGCAATGAAGCTTTAGGAATGTATAGTCCACAGTTTGAACATGATAATTGTGGTATTGGAGCTGTAGTCAACATTAAGGGTATAAAAACTCACGAGACTGTAGCAAATGCACTTAAGATAGTTGAAAATTTAGAACATAGAGCCGGCAAAGATGCCGAGGGAAAGACTGGAGACGGAGTAGGGATTTTACTACAAATTTCACATAAGTTCTTCGTTAACGCAGTTTCTTCTCTCGGTATTTTTTTAGGTAATGAAAGAGATTACGGAATAGGTATGTTCTTCTTCCCACAAGATGAACTTAAGAGAAATCAAGCAAAGAAAATGTTTGAAATAATAGTAGAAAAAGAAGGATTAGAATTCTTAGGTTGGAGAGAAGTACCAACAAATCCTAGCGTATTAGGAAGTAAGGCTGTAGATTGTATGCCTTATATTATGCAAGGTTTTATTAAAAGACCTAAAGATATTAAACAAGGATTAGATTTTGATAGAAAACTTTATATAGTACGTAGAGTTTTTGAACAAAGTAATGATAATACTTATGTTGTATCATTATCAAGCCGTACAATAGTATATAAGGGAATGTTCTTAGTTGGACAACTTCGTTTATTCTTCGAAGATTTACAACATCCAGAGTATGAATCAGCTATAGCTATGGTTCACTCACGTTTCTCAACTAATACAAACCCAAGTTGGCAAAGAGCTCATCCAAACAGATTTATGGTACATAATGGTGAAATTAATACTATTCGTGGAAATGCAGATAAAATGCTTGCACGTGAAGAAAATATGTCATCAAAGTATCTTAAAGATGAAATGCATAAGGTTCTACCAGTAGTTAATCAAGAAGGTTCAGATTCAGCAATGCTTGATAATACTTTAGAATTCTTAGTTATGAATGGAATGGAACTACCACTTGCTGTTATGATAACAATACCAGAACCATGGAGTGGAAAGAATAAAATAAGTCAAACAAAGAAGGATTTCTATCAATATTATGCTACAATGATGGAGCCATGGGATGGCCCAGCTTCAATATTATTTAGTGATGGAGATGTAATGGGAGCTGTTTTAGATAGAAATGGTCTTAGACCTTCTCGTTACTATATAACAGATGATGATAATTTAATACTTTCATCAGAAGTTGGTGTTCTTGATATAGATCCTTCAAAGATAGTTCTTAAGGATAGATTAAGACCAGGAAAAATGTTACTTGTAGATACAGTTAAGGGTGAAATTGTAGATGATGATACTTTAAAAGAACGTTATGCAGCAAGACAACCTTACGGAGAATGGTTAGATAATAATCTTTTAAAATTAAGAAAATTACCAATACCAAATAAGAAAGTACAAGAATATTCACCATCAGAAAGAGCTATGCTTCAAAAAGCATTTGGATATACTTATGAAGATTTAAAAAATTCTATACTTCCAATGGCTAAGAATGGATCAGAAGCAGTAGCAGCAATGGGTGTTGATAGTCCTATACCAGTTCTTTCAAAAATGCATCAACCTTTATTTAACTACTTTAAGCAATTATTTGCTCAAGTAACTAACCCACCAATAGATGCAATAAGAGAAGAAATAGTAACATCAACTTCAGTATATATAGGAGAAGATGGAAACTTATTAGAAGAAAATCCAGTAAACTGTAGAGTATTAAAAGTTAATAATCCAATACTTACAAGTACTGATTTATTAAAAATAAAAGCAATGAACGTAGAAGGATTTAAAGTAAAAGTAATCCCAATACTTTATTATAAAAATACAAGATTAGAAAAAGCTATAGAACATTTATTTGTTGAAGCAGATAGAGCTTATAGAGATGGAGCAAATATTTTAATACTTTCAGATAGAGGAGTAGATGAAAATCACGTTGCTATTCCATCATTATTAGCAGTATCAGCACTTCAACAACACTTAGTAAAGACTAAGAAGAGAACTTCAGTAGCTATGATACTTGAAAGTGGTGAGCCAAGAGAAGTACATCATTTTGCAACATTATTAGGATATGGTGCATGTGCAATTAATCCATATTTAGCACAAGAAAGTATTAGAGAATTAATAGATAAAGATATGCTTGATAAGGATTATTATGCAGCTGTTGATGATTACAACAACGCAATACTTCATGGAATTGTTAAGATAGCATCTAAGATGGGTATATCTACAATCCAAAGTTATCAAGGTTCACAAATATTTGAAGCAATTGGTATAAATTCAGATGTTATAAATAAATACTTCACAAATACAGTAAGTAGAGTTGAAGGTGTTAGCTTAAAGGATATAGAAAGAGATGTAGATGAACTTCATTCATCAGCTTTTGATTCATTAGGACTTAAGGTTGATTTAACATTAGATAGTGTTGGAAGCCATAAGCTAAGAAGCGAAAAAGAAGAACACTTATATAACCCTAAATCAATATACCTATTACAACAAGCTACAAAGTCTGGAGATTATAACTTATTTAAGGAATATTCTTCATTAATTAATGAAGAAGTTAGTCCAATGAACTTAAGAGGATTAATGGACTTTAATTATCCTGAACAAGGAATATCAATAGATGAAGTTGAAAGCGTTGATTCAATAGTTAAGAGATTTAAAACTGGAGCTATGAGTTACGGTTCAATTTCTAAGGAAGCTCATGAAACTTTAGCTATTGCCATGAATACAATTCAAGGTAAATCAAATAGTGGTGAAGGTGGAGAAGACTTAGAAAGATTAACAGTTGGAGAAGATGGATTAAATAGATGCTCAGCTATTAAACAAGTTGCATCTGGTAGATTCGGAGTTACTTCAAAATACTTAACAAGTGCAAAAGAAATTCAAATAAAAATGGCTCAAGGAGCAAAACCAGGTGAAGGGGGACAATTACCAGCTGGTAAAGTATATCCATGGGTAGCTAAAACTAGACACTCTACTCCTGGAGTTGGATTAATATCACCACCACCACACCATGATATTTATTCAATTGAAGATTTAGCTCAATTAATTTATGACTGTAAAAATGCTAATAAAGATGCAAGAATATCAGTAAAATTAGTTTCAGAAGCAGGAGTTGGTACAGTCGCTGCTGGTGTTGCTAAAGCAGGGGCACAAGTAATACTAGTATCAGGATATGATGGAGGTACAGGTGCAGCACCTAGAAATTCTATCTATAATGCAGGTCTTCCATGGGAACTTGGACTTGCTGAAACTCATCAAACATTAATAATGAATGGATTAAGAAATAAAGTTATACTTGAAACAGATGGTAAACTTATGACTGGTAGAGATGTTGCAATAGCTGCATTACTTGGAGCAGAAGAATTTGGATTTGCAACTGCACCACTTGTAACTATAGGATGTGTAATGATGAGAGTATGTAACTTAGATACATGTCCAGTAGGTATAGCTACTCAAAATCCAGAATTAAGAAAGAGATTTAAAGGTAAGCCAGAATATGTAATTAACTTTATGAGATTTATTGCACAAGAGTTAAGAGAATATATGGCTAAACTTGGTGTAAGGACTGTTGATGAATTAGTAGGTAGAACAGATTTATTAGTTCAAAGAAAAGATATAGATAGCGAAAAAGCTAGCACTGTAGATTTATCTAGAATATTAAATAATCCATTTGTTGGAGAAGAAATTAAATATAATAATAAACAAGTTTATGACTTTGAACTTGAAAACACACTAGATGAAAGAGTGCTTTTAAAGAAATTAAAAACTGCTATCCAACATAAGCAAAAGAAAACAATAGAAGTTGATGTAACAAATATTGATAGAACATTAGGAACTATATTAGGTTCTGAAATAACAAAGAAATATCATAATACATTAGATGATGATACATTTACTGTTAAATGTAATGGTAGTGGAGGACAAAGTTTTGGTGCATTTATTCCTAAGGGATTAACACTAGAACTTATAGGAGATAGTAATGACTACTTCGGTAAGGGATTATCAGGTGGTAAGTTGGTAGTTTATCCACAAGCTAATGTTAAGTTTAAAGAAGATGAAAATATTATCATAGGTAATGTTGCTTTATACGGTGCAACAAGTGGTAAGGCATTTATAAATGGTGTAGCAGGAGAAAGATTCTGTGTAAGAAATTCAGGTGCAACTGCTGTTGTTGAAGGTGTTGGAGAACATGGATGTGAATATATGACTGGTGGTAGAGTTGTTGTTCTTGGTAAGACTGGCAAGAACTTTGCTGCAGGTATGAGTGGTGGAATAGCTTATGTTCTTGATGAAGATAGAGATTTATACACAAGACTTAATAAGGAACTTGTTTCATCTGAAGAATTAACTTCAAAATATGATGTTCTAGAACTTAAGGAATTAATACAAGAACACGTAGAACATACTGGTTCTAAGAAAGGTAAAGAAATCTTAGATAACTTTGGTGAATATCTACCTAAGTTTAAGAAAATAATTCCTCATGATTATAAGCGTATGCTTAATGCCATTGTTCAAATGGAAGAAAAGGGATTAAGTTCAGAACAAGCACAAATCGAAGCATTCTATGCAAACACAAGAAAGTAGGGAGGCAATAAGTATGGGAAAACCAACAGGTTTTTTAGAATATGATCGTTTAGTTAGCGAAGCTGTAGAGCCATTAGAAAGAATTAATAATTTTAACGAATTCCATGGTCTACTATCTGACGAGAAGAGAAAAATTCAAGGAGCTCGTTGTATGGAATGTGGAGTACCATTTTGTCAATCAGGTATGTTACTAAATGGGGCAACAACAGGTTGCCCACTTCACAATCTAATACCAGAGTGGAATGATTTAGTTTATATAGGAAATGATAAAGAAGCAGTTAATCGTCTTTTAAAAACAAATTCTTTTCCAGAGTTTACAGCAAGAGTATGTCCTGCACCTTGTGAAGCAGCTTGTACTTGCGGATTAAATGGAGATTCTGTTTCTATTAAAGAAAATGAATTAGGTATAATTGAAAAGGCATATTCAACAGGATATATAAAGCCACAAGTACCAAAGGTTAGAACTGGAAAGAAGGTTGCAGTAGTAGGTTCAGGACCATCAGGACTTGCAGCAGCTGATCAATTAAATAAGCGTGGACATGAAGTTACTGTATATGAAAGAGAAGATCGTATTGGTGGTCTTTTAATGTATGGTATACCAAATATGAAGCTTGAAAAACATATAATTGACCGTAAGGTTAATTTAATGAAAGAAGAAGGTGTAAAATTTGTAACTAATGCTAATATAGGTACAAATTATAAAGCATCAAGATTAATGAAGGAATATGATTCTGTAGTATTAGCATGTGGAGCTTCTAATCCTAGAGATATAAATGTGCCAGGAAGAGAAGCAAGAGGAATTTACTTTGCAGTTGATTTCTTAAAATCTACTACAAAGAGCCTTCTAAATTCTAATTTACAAGATGGAAACTATATTTCTGCAAAAGATAAAAAGGTTATAGTAATAGGTGGTGGAGATACAGGAAATGACTGTGTTGGTACATCTATTAGACATGGAGCAGCATCTGTAATTCAACTAGAAATGATGCCTAAGCTTCCTGATGAAAGAACAGAAAGCAATCCATGGCCACAATGGCCAAGAGTTTGTAAAACAGACTATGGTCAAGAAGAAGCTATAGCAGTGTTTGGAAATGATCCAAGAATTTATCAAACTACTGTTAAAGAATTTATAGCTAATGAAGCTGGAGAATTAGTTAAAGTTAAATTAGTTAAATTAGAAAGTAAAAAAGATGAAGAAACTGGAAGAATGTTTATGGCAGAAATTCCAGGTTCAGAATATGAATTAGAAGCAGATTTAGTTTTAATTGCTGCTGGGTTCTTAGGTAGTCAAAGTTATGTTACAAAAGCATTTAATGTAGAAGTTGATGGACGTACAAATGTATTAACTGAACAAGGAAAATATGAAACTTCAGTAAAGAATGTATTTGTAGCAGGAGATATGCATAGAGGTCAATCTCTAGTTGTTTGGGCTATAAAAGAAGGAAGAGAAGTAGCAAAAGAAGTAGATAATAAATTAATGGGATATACTAACTTAGAATAAAAAAAGTGGCTTTGCCACTTTTTTTATATTATTTTATATTGTATAAATAATCCTTAATAGATTATTATATAATTTATATAGTATAAAGTTTATATATAAAATAAAAATAGAAGGAGTATTTATATTACTTTTAAGTAACATTAGAGATTTATATGAATAAGATAAATTATAATGTAAACTTTAGGTAGGTGAATACATTGACTCCTTATGAATTAATTATGTTAATACAAAGAAGGATGAAAGATCCAATATTTGCACAAAGATTTAATGCATTAGCAAATGAGCTTAATTCTATACC
>JAFADP010000168.1 GCA_023424785.1 Bacillota bacterium | reverse complement strand
TATTGTTTCTTTATCTATTGTACTTATATAGTTTATTAATGCTTCATCTAGTGAAGAGTATTCATTTAATGTAGGATAGTCTTTAAACATTTCATATGAATCTCCACCTGCTGCAATAAAATCATTTGTTGCAACTGTGTATGTTTTATTTTCGTCTATAAGTTCTCCATTTACTACAACATTATTAATTTTCCATCTTATATTGCCACTTTCATCAGTGTATTTTTCTCCATACACTTCCATTCCTGCAAAGTGTGTAAATCCACCTGTACCTTCTACTAAACCATGTTCTAGTGCTTTAATTATATCTGAGCCTTTCATATCTTTAGTAACTATATAGTTTCCAAATGGTAGTACTGTAATAACATCACCTTTAGTTATTTTTCCTTCTTCTATAGATGCTCTTATTCCTCCACCATTTGTTATGGCTATATCTGCACCTGTTTCATTAATCATTGCAGATGTTATAAGTCTTCCTAAGTTAGTGTGTCCCCATCTAACTTGTTCTCTTGCACCTTCAAGTTTTATTGGAGTTTCTCCTACTTCTTCACTTAAAATTATATCTTGCTCTGCTTTTATTGTATTAATTAAATTATCTACATTTTCATCAGTTTCTGTTAGTTCACTCATATTAACAGACTTAAGTTCAATATCTTTATTACCCTCTTCATCTATTGATATTGTTACTTCTCCAAAATTATTTAAATACTCACCTGTACTTGCTATTTTAGTTTCATGAGTGTTATTAAACTCCTCATATTTATCTAATGTAGAGTGACTATGACCATCAATAATTAAATCTATTCCTTCAACATTTTCTCCAATATCTGTAGACTTAACTTCACTTGATGTATCAATTCCCATATGCATTAATCCAATAATTATTTCTGCACCTTCTTCTTCAAGTTTATCTACCATTTCTTGTGAAATTTCAATTATAGATTCTTTAGATCCAAAATCTAAACCCTCAACATTAGCTGGATTTGTTTTATATGAAGTTTCTGGTGTTGATAGACCAAATACTCCAACCTTAACTCCATTAACTTCTTTAATCATAGTTTGTTCAAATTCTGCATTACCCTCTTTTGTTACATTTGCAGCTAAAATATTAAAATTTGCTTCATCTCCAAGTTCTTTTAGTCTTAAATACCCATAGTTGAAATCATGATTACCTGGACTTATTGCATCATATCCAATTTCGTTCATTACTTTTACAATACTGCTTCCTTTTTCAAGAGTTGCAAAACTTAATCCATGTAATGTATCTCCTGCATCTAATAGTAACTTATTATCATAATTATCAATGTACGCCTTAAGTTTTGAATAATTATCTATTCTTGAATGAACATCATTAGTATGGAATACTGTTATTTCTTTATCACTTGTAACATATCCATCATAAATTTCATAAACAGCTACTGTTCCACTAACTTCATTTGCAACAACTAACATTGGATATCCTGTAGAACTATTTTCTGCACTTATAAAATCTATTCCTTCTGGTCCACAGTCTCCAGCAATTTTATCAGAAAAATCTCTTGAATTTGTATAATTAACAAATGATATATTTGATGGATCTGTTATATCATATGTCATAATTCCACCAATTCTTTCAAGTCCTATGAAAGCATAGGTTTTATCTCCAACTTGTCCAATTTTAACCTCTTCTGGTTCTGGACCTTTTTTAGTACTTCTATCATCTTTTTCAATTTTACTATTTGAAGCATTAAAATAATCAGGATATGTTTCTCCTGTTATTGTTTCAAAATCATTTCCACTATCATATACAAGCTCCAAAGTTTCTGCATCCCAAATTGAAAATCCTCTTCCACCTAAAGTATATATTGCATCATTTCCTACTTCAGTTAAAACTTCTAACTTATCATAAGTAGTAGTATTTTGAATTTCATTAATCTTTTCATCTAGTTCTTCTTGATTTTCATATCCACCAAAATCATCTGCATTTAAAACTAATGATGATTTTATATCTTTTAATTTGCCTATATTAGAATAATCACCCCACTCTGAAGCATCACCTTCATTGGCAGTTATTATATAACCATTATAATATTGAATACTATCTGGCATATAAACACCTTTTATAGGTAGAGTTTCTAATTTAATTTCTCCATCCTTTACTACATCCATTGAATTTTCTTCTAAAGAATGATCTTTAAATCCTAAGCCCTTAACTTTCGTAATAACCCCTTGTTCTATATCTAATACTGCTATGGCATTATTTTCTTGTAATGATATATAAGCCTTTTTATTATCATCACTTATGGTTATATATTCTGGTTCTAAATCAACTACTGGAGAGTTTAGCCCATTATTTCTTAATAAAACCTCTCCTTCTAAAGTTACGCCTTCAAAACCTATATTCTTACTTTCTTTAGTTTCTAAATTTACAAGTGTTACTGAACCTTCTGGATCTACTGCATTATACCCTTCTCTTGGTTCTCCTTCATTTGCAGTTAATAAATACTTTGAATCACTACTATAAGTAATCATATCTGGTTGAATTCCACAATTATATATTTCTTTTAATTCACCATCATAATTAAGTATTACTATTTTACCGTTTTTTGTGTAATCTTCTTCTTGTACAGCTATAGCAATTTCTTTTCTTTCATTACTTATGCTTATACTTGTAATATCTCCATACTTAAAATCAGTATTTTCTACTAATTCCTTAACACTTATTTCTTTTTCAGAATTTAAATCAGTGTAATCTTCTCCTATTCCATCTAAACTTACAACATGTATTTTAGATTCCACTCCATTAATAACATAAAACTTATTATTATCTTTGTTGTATTTTACTATTTCTGCAGCACCACCATCTTTATTTTGAGTGCCTGTAAAAAACCCTGCTATTTTTTCAATAGCTACCTTATTATTAAATGCTGATTCATTTGATTGTTCTACTGCATTTACTACATTAAAGTTTAGTAATGATGTGCATAAAGATAATGATGCTATTGACGCTAGTATTCTTTTCTTTAAGGTTTTTCTTTTCATTAATTTAACCCCCGTTATTTAACATTTATTCTACAAAATAATGCTACTATTGTTTTTTTAACAACAAATTAATACTTTATTAGAATTATGTTAAATATATAAATAAAACCTTATTTCCATTCCATAATGAACATTCTTTTAAATTCAATTAATCTTAAAAACCAAAGCCACTAAAAGCTTTGGTTTTTTAAGCTTTATTTATTCATCCAATATTTCTTTGCTTCCTCTTCTAATTTATTTAATCTAGTATAATAATCAGGAAACTCCTGCAAATGTGCAAGGGCTATCATTCCTGTTAAAATAGGATCATTATTTGTTACATTAGTATTAGGAAACCTTGTTCCATGTTCAAGCTCTACATTAATTCCCATAGTAAATTCCTTCAAATTAAACTTTACTTTAGAAAAATCAATATTTAATTTTTTAGCAATTCTCTTAGCATCTTCACTGGTAAAACGCTTTTGTTCTTTTCTAAATTGTGAATTATTAATATTTCTTAAAAAATGCATATTTAAACTCTCTTTAAATTGTTAATTATAAAATTATTATATGAATTTACAATAATTAGATTCATATAATTTTCTTGACATAATTTTTTTTATTTACTATAATTTTAGAATATAGAGTATAGCATGTGCTTTAAGCTTAATAGGGAATGAAGTGAGAATCTTCAACTACCCCAGTAACCGTGAAACTGACGAAATCAAATAATGCCACTGAGAAATTGGGAAGGCTTGAAATTAGGATGAAGTTAAGTCGGGATACCTGAGTGTTATACAAAACTTTTATCCTCTGAGGGTGGGATATTAGATTGGCAGATAAATATATGGACTTATATATTTTATGTTTAGGTATACTCTATAAATATGAGTATGCTTTTTTTATTCTGCAAAAAAAGTACATTTTATGTTTCTTGATGTACTTTAAGTTACCCTTACATTTTATATTTTTAGGAGGACTTTTATGAAACTAAGAAACAAATTTTTATCAATCATTTTTGCAGGTGCATTAGCTGCATCAACTTTACTAGGCTGTGGTGATAAAGCTACAGTTATGAAAGACAGGGAAGGTAATGAATTTACTTTACCTAAAGAAGTTAACACTATAATATCTACAGCACCATCAAATACAGAAGTTTTAGTAGAACTTGGACTTTCTGATAAATTAGTTGCTATAGATAAGTATTCTTCTGATGTTGAAGGTGTAAGTGAAGATTTACCACAAATCGACTTTAGAAATCCAGATGCTGAAACTTTAGTTGGCTTAGATCCAGATATAATAATAGCTTCAGGTCATAACAAATCAGGAAGTGAAGATCCATTTGCTGCTGTAAAAGAAGCTGGAATTCAAGTTGTGTATATCCCAAGTAGTACTAGTATAGAAGGAGTTTATGAAGATATAGAATTCATAGCTGATATTACAGGTACAGAAAAAGAAGGAAAAAAATTAATAGAAAACATGAAAGAAGATATTAATTCTATAAAGAAAATTGGAGATACAATAACTGATAAGAAAAAGGTTTATTTTGAAATAGGTTCATCTTCAGGTCTTTATAGCTTTGGAGCAAATACATTCTTAAATGAGATGATTGAACTTATAGGTGCTACTAATATTTTATCAAATGAAGATTCTTGGATATCTCCTTCACCTGAATCTGTAGTTGAAGCTAATCCAGATGTAATATTAACTAACGAACCAACAGAAGGAATTATTGAAACTATTAAAGCTCGTGATGGATGGGCAGACGTTACAGCTATAAAAAACAATGCTGTTTACTCTATTGATAAAAATGCTTCATCAAGACCATCACAAAATATAATAAAAGCACTTAAGGAAATGGCTAAGGCTGTATACCCTAATGAGTATGAAAACTTACAATAGAAGAAAACGAAATGTAATCTTATTAATTTCTTTATCATTTTTAGTAATATGTGTGGGAACTTCCATAGGGAGTTCCCACACTAGCATTTCAAATATTTTATCTATACTTGGTCATAAAATATTTAATTTTACTCTTAATGATGGAATTACTAAAAACAATGTAGCTATAATATGGAATTTAAGATTACCAAGAGTTTTACTTGCTTTTTTAGTTGGTGGTTCATTAGCTGTTAGTGGTTCTGTAGTTCAATCTATATTAAAAAACTCACTTGCCTCTCCTTTTACTTTAGGAGTATCTAGTGGTGCTTCTCTTGGAGTTGGTATAACTATAGTAACAGGTTTTTCAATACCTCTACTTGGAAATTTAACAATGCCTTTAGTAGGATTTTTATGTGCTCTTTTAACAGTTTTTGGAGTGGTTTTATTTTCTTCTAAAGTTGATAAAAGAATGTCTAGCACTACTATTATTTTATCTGGTATGGTATTTTCTTTATTTTTTAATGCTACTCTTACACTTATAACTGCACTATGCAAAGAAAATATAGAAAGCATTGCTTTATGGCAAATGGGTTCTTTTTCTATGAAAGGATGGTCATATGTTAAAATTGGATTACCATTCTTTATAATAGGAATTTTAGGTGTTATGTTGTATTCTAAGGAAATGGATATACTATCTTTTGGAGATGAGCAAGCAAAATCTGTAGGAGTAAATGTATCAAGAACAAAGAAAATACTACTTCTATTTTGCGCTATGTTAACAGGAAGTGCTGTAGCTTTAAGTGGAACAATAGGCTTTGTTGATTTAATTATTCCTCATGTTGTAAGGAAAATTTTTGGAGCAAAACATAGTTATGTAATACCAAATTGTTTTGTACTTGGAGGATGTTTTATGATTATTACAGATTTAATAGCAAGAACCATAATTGTTCCTTCAGAACTTCCTGTTGGTGCAATCACTGCCTTAGTTGGTGCTCCATTCTTTGCATACATATACTTTAAAAAATCAAAGTAGGTGATTTTATTTTAGAAGTTAAAAATGTTAGTTGTGGTTACGACAATAAAGATGTTGTTTTTAATATAAACTTTAAAGCTAAAAGAGGAGAAATATTTTCTATAGTAGGACCAAATGGATGTGGAAAAAGTACTCTTTTAAAAGCTATAGGTAATATTATTAATTATAAAGGAGAAGTATGTTTAGATAATAAAATAGTTAAAAACTTAAATAATAAAGATTTTGCTAAAAATATAGCATTATTATCTCAAACAAATAATATATATTTTCCTTATACTGTTAAAGAAACTGTTGCTTTAGGAAGATATGCTTACTCTAAAGGAGCATTCTCTACTCTTACAAAAAAAGATAATAATATTATAATGGAAGCTATTGAAAAAGTAGGACTTATGGATATAAAAGATACTGTTATAAGTGAATTATCTGGCGGTCAGCTTCAAAGAGTTTTTTTAGCTAAAATTTTTGCTCAAGACCCTGAAGTTATATTATTAGATGAACCTACAAATCATCTTGATTTAAAATATCAAATTGAAATTTTAGAATACTTAAAGTCCTGGGCCAAAACTAAAAATAGAATTGTAATAGGTGTATTTCATGATTTAAACTTAGTTAACTTATTTAGTGAAAATGTAATTTTATTAAATGATGGTAAGATTCTAGGGAAAGGTAATCCTAAAGAGGTCTTTTTAGAAGATGTTCTTCAAGAAGTTTATAATATAAATATAAAAAAGTTTATGATTAATTCATTAGAAAAATGGCTATAAAAAATAAGGGTATTGCAAACTTAATTGCTATACCCTTATTTTATTGAAGCTTTTCACCACACTTTGGACAAAAATCAAAGTCATCACTAGTAGAATAGCTACATCTTGGACAATATTTATATGGTCTTTTAGAGTTAATTATATTTAAATCTTCATCTCTTAACTCTAACTTCTCTCCTCTACTAATACGTTGTCCTAATTCATTAGAAATTTCATATACTGAATTACAACAAGAAGTTTTAACATAATAATGTTTTCCCCACTTAAATATAGGAATAAAAAATAAACTTAAAGCTGTATATGTCATAAACACTTCATATCTACCATATTTTCCACAACATTTACAAATTACATTTTGTGTAAAGTTTAATTTCTTTTCTCCGTTACTTATACCCATAATAAAAAACATGCTTCTTCATCCTTCTTATATTTATTAAGTTTTTACATTAATAATAACATATTTTATTATATAATATATAGATTTAAGTATTTAAGTATTTAAATAATTTAAAAAGTGCAAGAATATTACTTTTCTTAATTTATAAATATTTATTTTAAAAGTAATATCTTACACTAATAACCTATATAACTCTCATAGGTCTCATCATATCGTGATCTTCATGCTCTAAGAAATGGCAATGCCATACATAATCTCCCTTAAAACCTGTAAAGTGCATTATAATTCTTGTTACTTTACCTACTTCAGAATCTACAGTATCTTTAAATCCTTTTTCATACTCATGAGGCGGTTCCTCTTTTCCAATATATCTTAATTCACCAGTTCTATTATAAAGCTCTACATCAAATTTTCTTCTTCCTAAAACCTTAAATTGAATTAAATGAATATGGATAGGATGAGAAAATTGCATAGGATTAATTAAATTCCATATCTCTACTGTATCAAGCTTAGGTGTTTCTGTTGTAGGGTCTGCCCACATCATTCCATTAATAGTTAACATAGGCCTATTAAAATGATCTTCTCTTGAATTAAAAAATACATTTCTCTCAACACTTACAGTATCTACACTTGGTTCATGTCCTACTCTTAACATATTAGGAATAACACTATTATCTTTATATTTTAAATGTTTAACTACATTAAATTTCATTATAACATCTGTACCTTCTGTTGGAGAATCTTGAGCACTATTTTTTAATATTATTTTTTGTCCTTTATACTTTGAAAAGTCTATTATTATATCTATTCTTTCAGCAGGCATTAATTTAAATGACTTTAGTGATACTGGAGACTCTAATAATCCTCCATCAGTACCTATTTGAATAAACTCTCCTCCATTTGATAGGCTTATAATATACTCTCTTCTATTAGACGCATTTAATACTCTAAATCTATACTTACGTGGCTCAACATCTAAATATGGCCATACTTTACCATTTACCACTATAGTATCACCAAAAAATGCTGGAACTATAGATGGTTTAACAGTTGATTCAGGAGATGGTTCATCTGGATAAAATAATTGCCCATTCTCCTTAAAGGACTTATCTTGAATTATAAGAGGTATTTCATACTTTCCACTAGGAAGATTTAAACTCTCTTCTAATGAATCCCTAAGAATATATAATCCTGCAAGACCTGCATATACATTTAATCTAGTTTGTCCCATAGCATGGTCATGATACCACAACAATGTTCCTGGCTGATGATTAGTATATTCATAAATTTTTCTTTTAAAACTTGGTCCAGTAATATTAAAGTCCCTTGTATACCATGCTTCTGGATGACCATCACTATCACTATGAACTCTTGCTCCGTGTAAGTGTACTACAGTTTTTACTTCTGGAGTATCTATAGTTCCATGTAAAGTTTTATCATAAGGTAAAATATGCTTATCTGGCAAATTATTATTCCACTTTACAATAGTTGATATATCTTTAAATGCTTCAATAGTTGGTCCTGGATACATTCCATTATATCCCCATATTTTAGTTAAAGGAAATGCACTAGAAAAACTATGAAATGCTTCTTTCATAGTTATATTATACAAATCCCCAATACCTTTTTTAACTCCTAATGGTTTTGCTACAGGAGGGATTGGTAATCTATCTATAAACTTTGGTATAGTTCTTACATCTGACGGATTAACTTTAGTAATTAAATTAACATCTTCACCATTAAAATTTTTAAGACTATTAATCATTTCATCATATTTTATAGTATTTGATTTATTTTTTTCTTTATTTTTTATATTTTTTTCATCTAAAAACATAGTATCCCCCTAAATACACTTAAAGTTTTTAATATATTATATTTTTTTATATAATAAGAGTTACCTATTTATTAATATAGATTTTATAGTATACTTTATAAAGAATTAATTTAATATTATAATAATGCTATTGAAACCTAAAAATATGGAGAGAGATAAAATGAAAAATAATTATAAAAAACCAGAACTTTTAGCACCAGCAGGAAACTTAGAAAAATTAAAAATTGCATTCCAATATGGTGCAGATGCAGTTTACTTTGGAGGAGAAGCTTTTAACTTAAGAGCTGCTGCTAAAAACTTTACTTTTGAAGAAATGAAAGAAGGAGCAAAAATTGCTCATAGTCTTGGAAAGAAAATGTATTGTACAGTTAATGTTATGCCAAGAAGTGAAGAGCTTGATAAACTTCCTCAATTTCTAAAACAATTAGAAGAAGCTCAAATAGATGCAGTTCTTGTATCAGATTTAGGAGTTTTTTCAATGGTAAAAAAGCATACTAATCTACCAATACATATTAGTACTCAAGCTAATACAATAAACTATGAAGCTTGTAACATGTGGGAAACTCTTGGTGCTGAACGTGTTGTTCTTGCAAGAGAATGTTCTCTTGAAGAAATTAAAACTATACGTAAAAATATTTCTAAAGAATTAGAACTTGAGGTTTTTGTACATGGTTCAATGTGTATTTCATACTCTGGAAGATGTCTACTTTCTAGCTATATGAGTGGTAGAGATTCAAATAGAGGGGCTTGTTCTCAATCTTGTAGATGGAAATACTCTCTTGTTGAAGAAAAAAGACCAAATGAATATTTTCCAATAGAAGAAGATTCAAATGGTACATATATTATGAATTCTAAAGATTTATGTATGATAGAATATCTTCCTGAGATGATTGAAGCTGGAATATCTTCATTAAAAATTGAAGGAAGAAATAAAAGTGAATACTATGTTGCTATAGTAGTAAATGCCTATAGACAAGCAATAGATTTATACTTTGAAGATCCTGAAAACTATAAATTACCTCAAGAACTATATGATGAAATGTTTAAAGTAAGTCATAGAGAATATAATACTGGTTTCTTCTTTAAAGAACCTAAAGAAGATGGATTAATATATAATACTAATAATCATGTTAGAGAATATGATGTAGTAGCTATTGTTCATGAATATGATGAAGAAACTCAATTAGCTCTTTGCAAACAAAGAAATAAATTTATTTTAGGTGATAAAGTAGAAATATTATCTCCTGGAAATGCTGGTAAGTCATTTATTGTTGAAGAATTATATGATGAAGAAGGAAACAAAATAGATGGCTGTCCTCATCCAGGAATGATGTGCAAAGTTAAAGTTCCTTTTAAGTTAGAAAGAAATAGCTTTTTAAGAAAAGCTCTATAATTAAATACTATATAAAAGACATTATTGTATTTTAACTCAATGATGTCTTTTTTCCCTTTGCTTTCACTCTATATATTAATATTCCATATATTAAACATATAATAAACTAAAATAAAGGAGAATAATATGTTTAATTTTAACAATTTAACTGATGTTAATGGTTTTGATATAAGTAATCCAAAAAATGCAACTCAAAATAGCTATGCTTGGTCTATGACAGAGCTTGGAGATTATATTTATGTAGGAACTTCAAGAAATATGCTTTCTTCTATGGTAAGTATGTTTGGTTCAGCAGCCCTTAGTGTGCCACCATCATATATTACTGGTAAAGATAATAATGCAGAAATTTGGAGATATAAAAAGGATGGTTCTAAACCATGGCAAAGAGTTTTAAAAGGTAAACCTTGTGATAAAATACAAGGCTTTAGGGCTATGATTACTCATAAATCTAACTATTCTAATGCAATATATGCTGCAACTATTGGTGAAAATGTACAGCTATTTAAAAGTACAGATGGTATTCATTGGATTAAGTTAAATACCAAAAAACTTGTTGGTACTAGCTCAAGAGCTTTAGCATCACTTAATGGTAGACTTTATATAGCTACTCTTGAACAAGGTATAGGTGGACGTACTCCTTATTTATATTCTTCTTCTGACCCAGAATATGAAGCATTTGATTTAGTAATAGATCCTAGAGAAAATAACTTTATTCCATCTAAAAATCCAAAAGGTGGCATTGATAACTTAAGTGTATTTAATAATAAACTTTACGTAAGTATAGCTACTAATAATGGAGCTGAAATATGGAGGTCTAATGACTGTAATCCTAGAAATAATAGTTGGACACTTATTGGTGACAAAGGATTTGGAGATAAATTAAATAAGAATGTAATGTCTAGTGGTGTATTTAAAGATAAATTATATATTGCTGTTACTAAACAATTTCCATTATCTTTATATGTACCAATGGGATTTGATTTAATTAGAATAGATAAAAATGACAACTGGGAAATTGTTGTTGGTGAAGAACCTATACTAGAATCTTATCCTTCTAAGGGTAAAAGACGTAAAAGTATTTCTGGATTAAAATCTGGTTTTAACAATTATTTTAATGTTTACGGATGGCAAATTCAAGAATTTAAAGATAACTTATTTATAACCACTTACGATGCTTCTACTAATATTAAGTTATTACTTGATACATTTATGTATAATAAAGAGAATCTTATAAAAAAAGTAGGAACTAAAGATTACAAAAAATTTACAGATTGTTTTAATATAATATATTATATCCTTAATAAATATAATTATCCAAAAGGATTTGATATATACACCTCTATAGATGGTTGTCAATTTACTCCTATTAACTTAAATGGTATAAATAATTCATATAATTATGGTGGAAGAACTCTTCATGTTAGTAGTGAAAATGAATTATATTTAGGAACTGCTAATCCTTATGAGGGATGTGAAGTATGGAAAATAAATTGTGATAATACTCCTAAATATTGTCATAATGCAGAAGTAAATTCATATTTATGTACTTTGAGAAATCTAAATAAAGATTTAATATGTGTATATCCTGTATTATTAGAGTTATTTAATAAATTATTATATAAGAAATAAGTATTTTTCTATAGATTAAAATATTTATAATAACAACCACCTAAGCTTGTGGTTGTTATTATACTTAAAATACTTTTTTGATGTTTTTATTTTTCTGTTTATATTATATAATGTTATAATAGTATAAATTAATGGAGGTTTATTTTTTATGAATAATCAACTTACTGAAGAGAATATTAAAAAGTTAAGAGAAGAATTAGAATATAGAATGACAGTTAAAAGAGCTGAAATAGCAAAGGAAAAACTTATAGCTGCTGCACATGGAGATAGATCAGAAAATGCTGAATATAAGGAAGCTTGTGCAAATTATAGAGAAAATGATAATAGAATTCAATACCTATTAACTATGATTTCAACTGCTACTGTAATAGATGAAAGTGAGTTAGATAAATCTACATTAGGTATTAATAGTAAAGCAAGAATAAAGTTTATAGAAGATGAGTTTGATACTGTTATAACTTTAGTAACAACTATGGACTTAGATCCTGATAATATGAAAATAAGTATAGAATCAGATTTAGGTAAGGCATTAAGTGGTAAAAAAGTTGGAGATATAGTTGAAGTTAATGCCCCAGGTGAAAATTATAGTGTTGAAGTATTAGAGATATTATAAAAAAATCCACTACTTTATTTGTAGTGGATTTACTTTTTTACTGATAAATAGCTTTTATAGGATCTAACTTGGATGCATTTCTTGCTGGAATAATACCAAATACTATTCCTACAATAACTGATATTGATGCTGAACCTATAAGAGTTTTTGCAGTTATTATAGCTTTAAATCCTTCAATTGGAATTAATGGACTTAAAGCAGTTCCAAGAATATATCCTAGTACTATTCCTATTATTCCTCCAACACCTGTAACTAATACAGCTTCAAATAAGAATTGGAAAAGTATTGTTCTTGGCTTTGCACCTATTGCTCTTCTAATACCAATTTCTCTTTTTCTTTCTGTTACTGAAACATACATTATATTCATAACTCCAACTCCACCAACAAATAGTGAAATTCCTGTAATTGCTGTTACAAAAGTTGTTAAAGCTCCTATTATTGTAGTTATTAATTGTATATCTGCAGATGTATCATATACATCATATTCTCCAGATAAATCATTATGATTTTTATTAAGTAAATCTAATGCTTCGTCTAATACTTCATCTTTATCAAAAGTTGGGTCAATATAAATATATATTGCATATATTGAATCTGATTCTGTTAAAGATTTTATACTTTCTTTTGCAGTAAAACAATAAAATGATGAAAAGTAATCTAAAAGATTTTCTGATTTTTCTGTAACTCCTATTACCTCAAAAATCTGACCATTAAATGAAACTCCTCTTCCTACAGCGTCTTCTGCATTATTAAATAAGCTAGTTGCTGCATCTTCATTAATAACTATTTTTCCTTCTCTATTTTCACCTTTATTAAACCATCTTCCATATTTAACATTCATAGTATCAATATCTGAATATGTTAAAAATGCTTGAGCTGTTTTATTGAAGAACTCTAAATTTCCTATTGTATATTCACTAGATCCTGTCATTGTAACTGTCTCTACATCTTTAACACCATTAATATTCTTTATTTCATCAATATCATAATCTTCAAAATAGCTTATCATACCCGAATTTAAATCCTCATTCTCTGGAGTAAAATAAACTTGATATTGGTTAGAGTTTGAGCTTTCCATTGATGATGTTATATAATTTGATAATCCATCACCAATAGATTTTATAGTTACAGTGGAACTGATTCCAATTATTATTCCTATCATAGTTAAAAATACTCTTAATTTATGTGCCTTAATGCTATATAAAGATGTTTTTATTAAATTTACTATAGACATTTTTTGTCCTCCTCAAAAATAACACCATCTTTTATTTTTATTACTCTTGTGGCATAGCTTGTTAAATCACCATCATGAGTAACCATAATGATGGTTTTTCCTTCTTCGTTTAATTTTTTTAATAAGTTCATTATTTGAATTCCTGTTTCACTATCTAGTGCTCCAGTTGGTTCATCTGCAAATATAACATAAGGGTCATTTATTAAGGCTCTTGCAATTGCTACTCTTTGTTGTTGTCCTCCAGAAAGCTCTTTTGGATATCTATTTATTTTCTCTTCAAGACCTACTAAAGTTAAGTATTTTAAAACTAATTCATCTCTTACCTTCTTACTTACTCCCCCTTTATATAAAAGTGGAAGTTCTACATTTTTGCCTATAGTTAATGAATCTATTAAATGAAATTGTTGAAATATAAATCCCATATACTTATTTCTAAGTTCTGATTTTTTATTTTCATCTATATTAGTAACTTCTTCATTATTAAACAAATATACACCTTCATTAAATCTATCTAAAAATCCAAGAGAATTCATAAGAGTTGTTTTTCCTGATCCTGATTTACCCATTATCATTAAAAACTCTCCTTTCTCTATTTTCATATTTAATGATTTTAATACATGTAATTTCTCTTTATTTAAAGAATAATATTTGCTTATATCCTTAAGCTCTATTAAACTACTCATATTTCATTCCTTCTTTCGTACTGTCTGTAGGATTTATTACAATTTCATCGCCTTCTTTTAAACCGCTAGTAATTTTTACACTTTTGGCATCTTTATCTTCATAAGAAACCTTTTGTTTTTCTAAAACTCCATCACTTACCTTATAAACAAAAGTATCATTTTTCTCTTTAACAATAGCATCCTTTGGTACTACCACTTCATTTTCTCCTTCATAAATAGTTGCTTGTATATGATACCCTTCAAATAAATCTTCTTGAGAATCTAATATAATAGTTACTTCATAATTAGAAAGAGAACTACTACTTGCCATAGCATTAGCTGCTCCTAAAGCACTAGAGCTATCCATAGGTTTAGTATTTATTTCATCAACCTTTCCTTTTACTGTTTTATTATTTGCAATTACTAATACTTCTGCTTCTTGATCTTTTTTAAGCTTTGCTATAAATTTTTCATTTACTGTTCCTTTTATATATAAGTCATTGCTGCTTATGGTCATAAAAGTTGTTGTATAATCATCTTTAAAACCTACAATATTTACTACTCCAGAAAAATCCGCCTTAACTTCAGTAACTTCTTCATTTTTTAATGAAGCCACTTTTTTATTAGCAGCAGTAATTGAATCATTTATTGTATTTAATTGATCATCATATGTACTAACTTCTGTTTCAAGACTTTGTATTTCTAACTTTACTCCTTCTATAGAGTTTGATAATGTTAAATCTTGTGGATTATTCTCAAGTTGTGCTTTTAAAGTTG
>JAFADP010000163.1 GCA_023424785.1 Bacillota bacterium | reverse complement strand
ATTATATGAATTATCTGATAAGCATAATATATATGTTAGAGATATTGAAGGTAGATTCTGGGCAGAAGTTGACTATATGGAAGATTACGAAAGAATACTAAAATTCAGAAATTATAACTTAAAGTTTGATATAAGTGTAAGTAAAAATTCTTAGTTAATAAAAATGGGGATAGGCTATGTACGTAGAAGTAAACTTAGATGAATGTAAGAGGTTAATGCTTGAAACTTTAAAATTTATTGATGAAGTATGTAAAGAAAATAATATAGAATATTGTTTGGAATTTGGTACTTTACTAGGAGCGTATAGACATAAAGGATTTATACCTTGGGATGATGACATAGATATAGCTATGACAAGAAATAACTATGAAAAATTTATAAAATGCATGAAGAAAAATACAAACTCTCAGTTTTATTTACTTCATAAGGATACTAAAGAAGGATATCCCTTTGAATTTGCAAAGGTAATGATGAAAGATACTGTGGTAGTTATTGATGATGATTCTACAAATATGATAATGGATAGAGGAATATTTATAGATATTTTTACACTAGATAGCTATACAAAAGACATTTCTAGAAAGTATAGAAAAATAATTAGACAATTTGAAAATTGTAGAAAGAAATCTGTTATAAACTCAATAAGTTCAAAGTTTTATAAATATATATTAAGTATATTTAGAGTAATAAGTAAAGTTATAGTACCATTTAATTTAATTGAGAAAACTAAGAAAAGATACGTAAGAGAAGATGGAGAATATATAGGATTTGCTATAGAACAAACAGAAGAATTGATGTGCAAAAAGGAATTATACTTACCTTTTAAAAATATTGAATTTGAAGGTTATTATTTTCCGGCTCCTAATAATGTAGAATTTGTTTTGGAATATGAATATGGTTCTACTTATATGAAATTACCACCGGAAGAATGTAGAGTTAGACATTTTAATTATGGTGCAATTAGAGAGTGTGTTGCAAATAGATATGGTATTAATATAAGTAATAGAAAAAGGTATACTTATGAAGAAATACTTACTCAAGGAGGAAAAGATGAAGGATTTGCTAATAATAGTGCCAGCATATAATGAAGAGATGAATATAGCTGGAGTTATAAAAGAACTAAGGGAAGATGTACCAGAAGGCGATATATTAGTAATAAATGATTGTTCAACAGATAACACTATAAATATATTAGAGGATAATAATGTTAACTATATTACTACACCTTTTAATCTTAGATATTCAGGTGGAGTACAAACTGGCTTTAAATATGCTGTAGCAAAAGGATATAAATTTGTATCACAATTTGATGGTGATGGCCAACATGTAGCAAAAGAGTTAAATAAAATGTATCAAATTGCTAAAGAAAAAGATGTTGATATATTAATAGGATCTAGATTTTTAGAAAAAACCCAATATAAGCATGCATTTTTCAGACAAATAGGGACAGGCCTATTTACTAAAATTATAAAGATTGTATGTTCTAAAGAAATTACAGACCCTACATCAGGTCTTCAAGTTTTAAATAAAAGAGTTTATGAAAGATATTCTAAAATGAATAACTATCCAGAATATCCAGATGCAAATCTTATAATAGAAATGTTACTTCAAGGATATAGTATAGAAGAGGTACCTGTTAAGATGAAAGAAAGAATATATGGCGAAAGCATGCATGCAGGTATATGGTCACCAATTTCATATATGTTAACAATGTTTTATAGTATATTCTTAATTGCTATAAAGTATAGAAAGCTTAAGAAAAAAAGAAAGTAGGTGATAGGGATGGTAACAAGAATATTTTTTATAGTAGTAGCAATAATATTTATGATAACTGTTTTAAATAAAGTGAAGAAAAAGAAATTTTTTGAAAGAGAAAGCTTTTTATGGTTCTTAGGATCAGTTTTAGCTCTTATATTATCTATATTTCCAAACTTAATAAAGATAATAGCTAGTTTAATAGGAATAGAATATGCACCATCTGTATTATTTTTAGTAGCAATAGTATTTTTATTATATTTAGTTTTTAGACAAAGTGAGCAAGTAAGCTTATTAAAGGAACAAACTAAAGATTTAGGTCAGAGATTAGTTGTTATGGAGAAGTTACTTAAAGAAAGTAATAATCAAGAAGAGGAAAAAATAAATGAGTAAGTCATTAGCTAAGAATACTATATATAAACTGATACTAAATATTTTTAATACAGGCTTACCTTTTATATTAGGTATGTATATAACTAGAGCATTAGGAAAATACTCTTATGGTAAATTTACTTATGTGCAAGGAATATATCAATATTTTTTAGCATTTGCCACATTTGGAGTATATCAATATGGATTAAGAGAGTTAAGTAGAATTAGAGATGATAAAGAAAAATTATCAAGAGTATTTTCTAACTTATTTGTAATAATATTATTATCTAATATTATAGTAGGTGCAATATATACACTATCAATGCATTTTATTTTTGGCGGAGAAAATAATGCAATTTTACATAGCATAGCATTAGTAATGAGTATAAATTTTATTGGTAATATATTTTATACAGAATGGGCAGCAGAGGCTTTAGAGAATTTTGGATTTATTACTATAAAAACTATTGCAGTACAAATAGTATCTGCAATAGCTATATTATTTTTAATAAAATCATCAGAAGATGTTAGTACTTATACATTAATATTAGGAATTACACTGTGTATAAATTATATATGTAGTTTTATATTTATAAAAAGAAAAATAAACTTTAATTTTAGAGATTTAGAGTTAAAGAAACATGTAAAGCCAATGTTTTTAGTAGTTATTTTAACAAATGCAAGTATTTTATATACAAACTTAGATAAAATAATGTTAGGAGCTTTAGTTGACGATGTATATTCAGGATATTATTTTATGTGTGTTGGAATAGTATATGCTATAAATAACTTACTATTAACTTTTGTTCAAGTTACAATTCCAAGGTTATCCTACTATTTATCTAAAGATAATAATGAAGGATATAGTAGTTTATTAAATAATATATCTAGTATATATTTAATGATATTATTTCCAGCTGCAATGGGACTCTTAGTAGTAGGAAAAGAATGCATTCTTTTATATGGAGGAAGAGATTACATAGAAGCAGTGTCTATGATGCCTTTTTTTGCATTTTACATGATAGCAGTAGGGTATGAAAATATTTTAAGTAATCAAGTAATGTACCTTAAGGGTAAAGAAAAGGAGCAAGTTAACTTTGTCTTTATTGGTGGATTTGTGAATTTAGTGTTGAATATTTTATGTGTAATGCTAGGAATATTTACTCCAGAGGTTGCAATTACCACTACTGTAATAGCTAATTTCATTTTAGTAATCTGTGAATATATATATATGAAAAATAAGCTTAATATGAATATAAATTTATTTGGATTAAGCAAGTTAAAGTATTTCTTTATATCATTAGTGTTTATTCCTATAACTTTTGTTATTAGAAGATATGTAGATGGATTTATTATATGTTTAATATCAATAATTTTAGTAAATTGTTTTTATTATTTATTAGCTTTATTAATAATAAAAGATCCAGTATTGATTAATATGATTAAGAAGGTTAAATCTAGAATATTGTAAATGTAAAGTAATATAATTTATGATACAATAATATTATTAGATGTTAAAAAGGAGAGATTGCAAATGAAAGTTAAAAAGGCCATTATTCCAGCAGCAGGACTAGGAACAAGGTTCTTGCCTGCTACAAAAGCACAACCTAAAGAAATGTTACCAATAGTAGATAAACCAACAATACAATTTATTATAGAAGAAGCAATTGCATCAGGAATAGAAGAAATTCTTATAATTACAGGTAGAA
>JAFADP010000156.1 GCA_023424785.1 Bacillota bacterium | reverse complement strand
TCTTCATTTAAATAATATTTAATCATTTTAGGTACAAAATAATAAATTCCTTTATCATCAGCTATTCCATTTCCTGGTGCATTAATTATAGCAACATTCCCTGCCTTATATGCTTCCATAAGATTTGGAATACCTATTAATGATTCTGGTAAAAAACACATTGGATCTAAATATTCATCCGATATTCTCCTATACATAACTCCAACTCTTTGTTTTTCTCCATTACAACTTTTATAATAAAGCTTATTATCCTCTACTGTTAAATCACTTGCCATAGCCAGTATAGAATCTGTTTTTTCTGCTAAATATGAATGTTCAAAAAAGGCTGCATTATTTCTTCCTGGAGTCATTATGACTCTAACTCCACCTACATTTACATTATCCATAGTTTCTTTTAATAAACTTGCGTAATTTCTATTATCAATAATTTTATTATTACTAAATGTCTTAGGACTTGCTTTTCTACATAATTCTCTAGCTATCATTGGATATGCTGCTCCAGAAGGAACTCTTAAATTATCCTCCAATATGTACCAGCTTTTATCTTCTGCTTGCACTAAATCTATACCTGAGATATGACTATATATTTCTGCTGGAGGTATAATTCCTTTACATTGTGGGAGATAACCCTTTGATGAAAATATAAATTCTTCTGGTATTATTCCATCTTCAACTATTTTCCCTTCATTATATATATCTTTTAAAAACATATTAAGAGCTTTAACTCTTTGAATTAACCCTTTTTCAAGAAAATCAAATTCTGTCTTTTTTATAACTCTAGGTATTGCATCAAAAGGAAATAATTGCTCCTTAAAAACATTATTTTTATATATTCCAAATTTAACGCCATACCTAGCCATTAACCTATTTATAGAATTCATGTGTTCAATTAATTTATTCATTCTACCCCCTCCTTAAACTTAGTTTTTAAAATAAAAAAGGCAAAGAAACTAAATATTTTTCAGCTCCTTTGCTTATCTTAATAATACTATATTTGGAAAGTTGTGTCAATATTTTGTTGTTTTATCTTAATTTCGTTCCACATTCTGAGCAAAATTTAGCGCCATTAGTTTTTGTTCCACACTCTGGACAGAATTTAGGACCTTGCTGTACTTCACCATCTTGATTTGATTGTTGTTTATTTTGAGATTGACTATTACTTTTGTTGTTATTGTTATTATTCATATTGTTAACCATTTGCTGACCCATCATCATACCCATTTGCATAGCCATCATATCTCCTGCAACACTGCCACTATTCATTTTACCTTGTGCCATTGCATCAGTCATAGAAATCTTTTGATATTTATCAACATCATCTACTAAATCTTGTGCTGCCATCTTTTCCATCATCTTTTGCATTTCTTCTGGTATTGTAATTCCGCCTATTGAAAAACTAGTTACTTCTATACCAAGTTTATTCATTTCCATATCTAAATCTTCACAAATTCCACCAGCTATAGCATCTGAGCTTACTTGAAGATTAAATATATCTTTTCCTTCTTTTCCTATCCACTTCATTAATTCCTGTGGAAGTATTGACATTATTCTTTCCTTAGCTTCGTCTATTGAATATTGCTTCTTAATACCTGCTATCTTATCTATGAAAGTCATGTAATCTGATAGTCTAACACTAACATTTCCTAAAGCTCTTATTGGAACTCCTTTGCCTGTTCTTTCATCTTTCATTATTACAGGTTTTTGAGTTCCCCATTTCATAGTAAATTCTTTAGTATTTATAAATAAAACTTCTGCTCTTATTCCACTATTAAAACCAAACTTAAATCCTTTAAGAGTTGATAAAAATGGTATTATTTCTGATTCTATATCATAACTTCCCTCTTCAGTAAATACTCCTTCAATTTTTCCATTATACATAAATATAGCATCTTGACCTGGTCTTATTATTAACTTAGAACCCTTTTTTATCTCTTTATTACTCCACTTCCAAAACATTAAATCATCTCTATATTCTTCCCATTCAACTACATTTGAAAACTGATTTGAAAAAAGTCCCATACATTCCATTCTCCTTTTATTAAATATTTTTGTAATATAACAAATATTAACATGAATATATTATAATAGCTATAATCCTAATTGTCTTCTTAATTCCTCAAGATTATCATCTAATTCTTCTTCAGAAACTTTATTTGATTTCTCAACATCTTTATTGTTATCTTCATAAAGAACATCAAATTCGCTTAAATCATTGTTATTACTTGAAAGATTATTTAGTTCTTCTAATGCTTCTGCTTCAAATATAGCTCTATCTGCATTTTCTTCTAACTTATTTAATTTAGATTCAACTCCACTATTTACAGAATCTAATTTTCTCTTTGCTTCATCTCTACGATTTTTTAAAGTTTTTATATCATTTTGTAATTTTTCTTTCATTTTATCCATTTTATCAGTACTATCTGATATAAGAGCATACTCTTTCTTTAATTTTTCTACTTTTTTATCTAGTTCTTTTTTCTTTTCTAAGAATCTTCTTGCATCTGCTTCTTTATGAGCCATCATAGATTTTTCAGCATATCTTTGCATTTTAAAAGCTTCATCTTCGCACTCCATAACTTCTCTCTTTTTTCTCTTTTCAAGTAATATTATAGCTTCAGATTCACTATTAACTTCTCCAAGTTGTCCTTCTAATACAACTATATATTTATTAATATCTTTTATTGGATCTTTTGATTTATTTAATAATCCTTCTATTTTACATGACATAATATTTGTAAACCTCTTTAAAACACCCATATAAATTCCTTTATCCTTTCATAAATTTTTATTAAAAAATAAACTATAGCCATATATATGACCATAGTTTAATGTTACCATATTATTGTAATAAATTTAATATAAACATTATTAATATGATAATTTTATTAGGTTTTTATCCTTATTAAAATTTAATGAATTATATAAAAATAAAATATCTGTAAAATTTTCTTTTTCTATATATTCACTTATTTTCATATTATAATAACGAAAATCTACAACTGATACTTCACTAAAATTATTTATAACAAATGGTATAAAACTATTTGCAAAAGAATCTTTTATTATTAATAGTTTTCTATTATTACCCACATTAGTTTTTATATTTACTAACCCATTATTCCCCCCAAGAAATACAGCATATTTGTCCTTACCTTCAAGCTTCTTAAAATCATATATACTATCTGTAACTTTTTGTCCTAAATCATAATCTAACTTATATTCTATATTCTTATCTTTTAAATTATATAAGTATATACTATCTGGTTTTACCTTAGTATTTACTTTTGAATATATAGTTCCATAAAAATCACT
Source organism: Bacillota bacterium (assembly GCA_023424785.1). Classification (GTDB taxonomy): domain Bacteria; phylum Bacillota; class Clostridia; order Clostridiales; family Clostridiaceae; genus Clostridium. The sequence continues at coordinate 7,750 of JAFADP010000156.1, read as the reverse complement.
ACTTACTTCTTCAATGTAAAAATCACTACTATTATAAGTTTCTATATTAACTTCCTGCCCCCACTTTTTATATGCATAATAAGCACCTAAAGATGTCCAATGATGGTCAGTTCTATAATATATATATTCATCCTTATAGTTTTCAAATAAACTTATTAAATCTATAGTAGTTCCTTCAGGAAGTACATTATTAATATAGCTTATTAACCTTTTTTGAGTATTATCATATGCAAACAAAGGTAACTTATCTTTTAATACTTCACTTGCAGTAGGAACAATCATTACTTTAACATGATTTTCACCTATCTTTTTATTATATGTTGATATAAATTCGTTAAGCCTATTTATATTTTTATTTACTTGTTCTTCATTAAAGCCTTCGTATTTTTCAATTAAATAATCATCTTTTCCAAAATAAACACCATTAATATCCTTCTTTAACATAGCTCGTTCACTATAAGTCTTTATACTTATCCATTTATCTCTTAATATAAACTGATCAGTTATGTATTCTTCATACTCTTTAGCATATGAACCATTATTAAGTTTTTCAAATGTAAACTTAGGTTTTGTAGCAAGATATCTATTTTCATTATCAGAGAAAGACTTATCTTTTGAAAAAATACTTAACATAGTAATAAAATACATAAAAGCAATAAATATTATTACTTTAACTTTACTTCTCATATCTCCTCCTAAAACCTAAAATATAAAAATGGATTATAAGATGCATCTACTAAATAAGCTATGCATAATATAAATATTCCTATTAGAAATATATTTTCTATTATAATAACCTTATTGGTACTTAATTTAGTTAAAATTATATTACAAACTTTTTTAGGTATTTCTGTGCTTCCTAATATTAAAATTAAAAATAATATTAAGTTAGTATATAAAATATACATAGTTTGATTATTTATAATTGCAATATCTCCAATTCCAAACATTAACTTAAAATAATCTATTCCCTCGGAAATATTATCAAATACAAAAATAACCCACCCAAATAAAATTAAAAGTAATGTATAACATCTATTAATCCATAAAGGTAACTTATCTAATACTTTAAGTAAAAATGTTTTTTCTATTATAAGTATTACTCCAAAGTATAATCCCCATAAAAGAAAGTTCAAACTTGCCCCATGCCATACTCCTGTTAAAAGCCAAACTATACATATATTACGAATTTGATGTTTCCTATTTCCTCCTAGTGGTATATATACATATTCTCTAAACCAACTTCCTAGGGATATATGCCACCTTCTCCAGAACTCAGTTATACTCTTTGATAAATATGGATAATTAAAATTTTCTAAGAAGCTAAATCCAAACATATACCCTAGACCTATTGCCATATCTGAATATCCTGAGAAATCAAAGTATATTTGAAATGCAAATGCTATTATTCCAATCCATGCTGTAACTACAGAGATTTCATTGGGTGAAATATCACAAATATTATTCCATAAAAGACCTATATTATTTGCTAACAATACCTTTTTTCCAAGTCCTATAATAAATCTTGTAATACCATAAGAAAATTGTTCTATATTCTCTTTTCTACTATCTAATTCTTTTGATATAGTTTTATACTGAACAATAGGTCCTGCTATAAGTTGTGGAAATAATGTTACATATGTTCCAAAAGATATTATATTTTTTTGTGGTTTTACTTCTCCTCTATAGACATCTATAGTATATGACATAGTTTGAAATGTATAAAAAGAAATTCCTATAGGTAATGGTAAATCTAATGGTAAGTACTTGAAGAAACATAATAAAGATAAATTTATAATAATAGAGAAGGCAACAAAAATTTTTGCCTTCCCTATGTTATTTTTATTCTTATAATAATATGTAACTCTACCTAATACATAATCTACTATAGTTGAAAATATCATTAGGGATATATATACAGGCTCTCCCCATCCATAGAAAACAAGACTTATTAAAAATAAAGATAAGTTCTTGTATCTCTTAGGCGATATAAAGTAAAAGATTAATGCAAATGGTAAAAATCTAAATAAGAATAATAAACTACTAAAAACCATATATTATTTTAGAGCTTTTTCTATTGCCTCTACTGCAATATTAACTTGATTTTTAGCTTCTTCTAATATAGCTTCATCACCTTGTTCTTGTACTTCCATTGGAATTTCTCCTAATAATATAAAGAATACATAATTCCCCTTCTTTACTACCTTAGAAGCTTCAATTTTTATTTGATTAGTTGGATATTGCATAGAATCATTTATTAAAGTATCTCTATATTCATTTAATTTAGATTCTACCTCATCAACTTTTCCTTCCTTAGCCTTAACTGCTATAAATGTATCAACATGAACACTTATCATTGGTCCTTCTGCAATTATTTCATCATATAAATCTGAACTTAATCCAAATAGTTCTTCTATTTGAGTTTCATCATATTGCATACTTGGATAATATGCATCACCATATGCCTCTTTCACTGCTTCATGTATATCTACTAAAGCTACATCATTATTAACTTCCTGAGATTGTGAACTTGAATTTCCTCCATTGGAATCATTGCCATCTTTATTACCACAAGCAACTAATGTTAATGATAAAGCTCCTATTAATATTATTGATAAAAGTCTCTTCTTCATACTACCTCTCCTCATTTTCTTGTTTTAAAGACATCTTCTGAATTATTATAACTATTAAAAGAAGTTTAATCTATAGTTATTTTTTAGGTTTTTCAATTAATAAAATAGAATATCGTAATTGATTTTCTTATAGTACATTTCTTTTATCTTCTTACTATCTTTTGTTATACTAAGAAGCCACATAAGCTTTGTTACTGTAGATTCTAATGTCATATCATAAGATTCAATAACATTACATTGTTCTTTTATCTTATATCCTACTTCATAAACACCTATATCACTACCTTCATAAAGAACTTGAGTAGTCATTACTACTATTTTACCTTTATCAGTCCATTTTTTTACTATATTTAAAAATTCATTATCATTTAATGTAGGTAATCCTCCTACTCCAAAAGCCTCTATAATAATAGCATCATATTTTTGGAATAATAGATCTAATATTTCTGCTTTTAATCCTGGTATTAGTTTTAATACAAAAACACTGCTATTCATAGAGTTATAAAATGTTGGCTTTTTACTTTCTTCTTTTTTTCCTTCAATATAATATATAATCTTTCCATCTTTGATATTAGCTATATATGGGAAGTTAATACTTCTAAATGCATTATAGCTTTTAGTCTTTACCTTTTTACCTCTAGTTCCTGGAATAACCTTTCCTCCAAAAACAATATTTACGCCTGATGAATTTTCATGAGATGCAAATAGTAAACTATCAATTAAATTAGTTTTAGCATCTGTAATTTCTAAATCAATTGGCTTTTGAGAACCTGTAATAACAATTGGCTTTTGAGAGTTTTGAATTAAATATGACAATGCTGAAGCTGTATATGCAAGTGTATCTGTACCATGACATATGACAAATCCATCATACTTTTCATAGTTTTCTTCAACACTCTTAGCAATTTTTAACCAATGGGTTTCATTAATATTTGTACTATCTAAGTTCATAAGTTGTATAGTATCAATATTACATATTTGCTCAATTTCAGGTAATGATGCTAATATCTCTTCAGATGTTAAACTAGGTATTAATCCACTATCAGTTTTTTTAGAAGCTATAGTACCTCCAGTTGCAATTAATAATACATTTTTCATTTGTCTTTCCCTTCTCTTCTCTTTTGATTTTCTATTTTTTAGTATACCCGTATTATACCAAAAAAATTTAAAAAGTCACTTAGAATAGCTTTTTTGCTATTTTAAGTGACTAATTTTACTTTTTAAACTTTTTCCATACAAATCTTATTGCTATTATAAAAATAGCAAATCCAATTATATATACTACTAATCCTCTAATTGTCTTTTCTGTCTTTAAAATATTATCCTCACCAGTAGATGTTTTTTCCACAGATGATGTTTCTTTATTAACAGCTGAGGTTTCATTATTATTGTTACTTTCATCATTATTTACACGTTCACAATATACTACATATCTTTTATAGTTCTTTGTATATGGATGACATGTAATTAATGTTACTAAATCTCTTCCTTCTTGAATTAAAACCTCTGGAACATCTGAAGGATCTATTATTTTTATTTCACAAACTCTGTACTCTAATGTATCCCATAAGTTTGTTATTTTAACTTCATCACCTATACTCAATGCTTCTATATCTCTAAACATAGCTTGATATTTATATCCTCTATGAGCTGCTATAACACAATTAGTGTTTTCTCCTCCTATTGGAAGAGATGTTTGTGACATTTGAACAGCTCCTTTAGCCATATTTTCAAGATTAGCACCTAAGTATATAGGAAGTTCTATTTCCATAACAGGAATTGAAATATATCCAACAATATTATCTGAAAAACCAAACTCTGTTAAATCAAAACTACTTTCTTCATAAGAAAATGGATCCTTTAAATCTTTTTGTTTATCATTATATATCTTCTCATTATATTCCTCCATTTTCTTTAAAAGAATATCTAACTGGCTTTCTTCTTTTGTTGACTGAGATTCCTTATGTAATTCCTCTTTATTTTCTTCATACTTTTTAATTATATTTTGATTTTTATATTCATTAAACTTATTACTTAATGTAGGATAAGAAAAAACTCCAAGACCAATTAGAAAGACTAAAATTAAAATAATATTTCTTGCTTTCTTTTTCATTTTTTATTTTTCTCCTTTAAGATTCTTTTTCCTACTTATTTTCTTTCTAACAAGTATAAAAATAATAAAAATTATTAAAATAACACCTAAAACTGATAACCCAATAGTTAAAGCTTTAAAATATTCAGTAAGCCATGTACTTCTTACTTTATCTGATTGTTCTTTTTCAATTTCCTTCTCTATTTGTTCTGTGTATGGAACTCTTACTCCACGAACTAACAAACGATGAGAATTTACTCCATATGGAGTACAAGTTACTAAAGTTACATAATCTTCAGTAGAATTAATTACTAAATCAGATGTATCATGTGGCTCTACAATTTTTATTTGATCTACTTTATAGGCAAGTTTTTCTCCTAAAACCTCCATGTAAAATATATTACCCTCTTCAACTTTATTTAAATCAGTAAATAATTTTGCAGTAGAAAGGCCAGTATGTCCTGATAATACCGAATGACTTCCCTCTCCTCCTATTGGCAAATATGTATTTTCTAGATGTCCAACTCCTTTTTGTAATACTTCCTCACTTGTACCATGATAAATAGGTAAATTTACATTTATTCTAGGGATACTTATATACCCCATTATTCCATCTCCAGCTAAGTTTATAATATTAAAATAATCTGTATCTTCTTTTAACTTTTTTTGTGCTTCTAAATCAAAAGGATCTGTTATGATAACATTCCCTGTTAATAGTTCATTGTATTTTTTAGCTTTTTCTCTTTCCTCTTCAATTTTACTTCCTGACATATCATCAAGTACTTTTTTATAGTTATTAATAGCAGTCATTTGATTATGCTCAATATATAAATTACTAATCATAGGATATAACATAATTCCTAGTCCACTAATAAATATTACTATTATAAGAATTAATGATAATCTTTTTCTCATATTTTATGTCTCCCCTTATATAATAAAAAAGGGATAAGGTTAACCCTATCCCCATTTCCTAAATTACTTTATATCTACTATTTTGCTTTCTTTCTACTTGAAATAAATACAACTACTGCTCCTGCCATTAATACAAGTCCGCCTATTGTAAACATCCAAGTACCAGCCCCACCAGTTGTTGGAAGATTAAACCCTTGTTTATTTCCAATAACAAGTAACCCTAAATCTGCTGTTCCATCTGTAAATACTTTACCAGAAGCATCAATTTCAAAATCATTAGCATCTTTTACTATAAAGCTTCCACCTTCATTTCTTACAATTTTAAATTCAGTATCATTTTCTTCTCCTGGATAATCTAATTTATATATAGAATCTCCTGTTGGTTCACCTTTACTATTCTTAACTGATTCAATTACTACTTTTATTACATCTTGAGATAAAATATATCCATTTGGAGCAGCTAATTCCTTAATGTAGTAAGTTCCTTCATCTAATCCCTTGAAAGATACATATCCATCTTCTCCTGTTGTACCTTTCTTAACTTCATCTTTACATTCTTTATCTAAGTATATTCCAAACTTAGCACCTGGTAATATTTCACTTGGATTTTCTGCATTTACCTTTTTAATTGCAAGACCATAAGTATAAGTTTTAACTGTTACATCTTCTGTTGTAAAAGTATTTTCAGTATTTGAACTGTTTGAATAAGTTAAATTAACATCATTAGGGTTAGCTTCTCCACCAACTTTAGCTTTATCATTCAATTTAACTCTATAAGTAATATAAATCTTTGAGTAGTCTTTAAGTACATTATAATTTCCAGTAAAGTCAAACTTAATTTTACCACCTTCCATAGGTGTAGCTTTATCAGTAGTTACTGTACAGTTTACATTATCTATAGTACTAGAAACTGATGATCCTGGTCTTATATCTCCTGTTATATTTATTTGTGCATCAGTTGTATCAAAAGTTAAACCTTCGCTTAAAGTATCTGTTAAATAGAACTTAATACTATTTTTATCTACATCAGATGGATATAATGGAACATCTGCAGTTAATTTATAAGTAACATAAGATCCAATAGCTACATCATTGCTATCTTTATCTCCATTTTCTACTATACTCTTATCAACACTTGGCTTTTCATCCTTAGGATTAATCTCTACAGAATAATCAAATTCAGTAGTAGATATTGTTTGAGGAATAGCAACTACTATTGGTTGATTTTGAACCCATGGATTACTTGATTCTGAAGCAGTTTGATTAACAACATAATAACCAGCCCCTATATTTACTTCTGTATTTCCCCTTACTGTTGTTCCTTGAACATTATTTGTGTCATCTGCATCAGCATTTACTGTAGCAACATAATCATTAAATTTTTCTGCTAATGTTTTTAATTCATCCTCATCCATCCCTTTAATATTATCAACTGTAATATCATTATTTTCAAAAAATGCTTTAGCAGTTGGTGCTATTGAATATTCATATACATTAGTACCTTCTTTTTTCTCTGCATCTAACATTTTATAAGCTGTATAAGTAGCATTATCTCTCTTAATTTTTAATGTTGGATTTGCTGGATCCCCTAAATCCGCAGCAGATGCTGTAACTGTAAATAGTCCTATCATCATCATTGAACTGATTCCTATTGAAAGAATCTTTTTTAATTTTTTTGTTTTCATAAATCTCCCTCCACAAACTCTTTACTAGTAATTTAAATTGCTAATTTATGTATAAAGAGAATATTTGTATTCTCTATTATATCTGTAATAATAATTTTAAACTTTTATATTTTTCTTTTTGAATATATAGAATCCTACAATTGCTAAAATCATAAATGCAAGTCCACTAACTAATAATCTTAATATCCCATTTTCACCCATAGTAGGCAATATTGAACCTTTAACATTTGTTATGGTAAATGTAACATCCATAGCTGTTCCACTTGAATCTACTACTACTCCATTAACAATACTTCCTGCATTATATGCATATGGTAATGTTACTTCTATTGGTTCTTTTAAAATATTGTAACCATTTGGTGCTTTAATTTCTGTGATTCTATAATCACCCATTTCTAGATTTTCAAACTTTCCTTCAGATAAAT
>JAFADP010000133.1 GCA_023424785.1 Bacillota bacterium | reverse complement strand
GCTTCACTTTTACTCATAGTATGTCCACCTATAGATGTATCACTTCCTGCAGAAATTTTATTTATTCCTAAAGGAATTAGATTATCCCTAAATCCTTCTCTTTCTCTTGTTGATATGTTTAAAGTACAATTAGGGAACATTATTCTTGTTGCACATATAGCACGAACAAGCTCTCTATCATTAAATTCAAATAAATCGTTATATCCTCCAACACAAGGTCTTATTCTAGGAAATGAAAATCCAACATCAACTGATGGATATTTCTTTCTTAAATATAGTCCATGTAACATCATCTTATACGCTTCTATTTTCCATTCATTTAATCCAAATAAAGGAGCCATATTTACACTTCTTATTCCAGCTTTACATCCTCTCTCTAGTGCTTCTAATCTATATTTATAATTTCTTTTAGGACCTCCAAGATGAACTTTCTTGTATATTTCTTCATCATAAGTTTCTTGATAAACAGTTAATGAATCTACACCTGATTCAATTACCTTTTTGTACCCCTCTACATCCATTGGATATACTTCTATTGTAAGAGAAGAAAAATACTTAGACATTATCTTAGCTGCATCTGATATATATTCAATAGGTGAATCTACTTGTGATTCTCCAGTTAAGTATATAATGTGTCTAAAGCCCTTATCATAAACAGCTTTACATTCTCTTTCTATTTCTTCCATAGTAAGCTTTTTTCTATGAATATTATTATCATGATTATATCCGCAATAAGCACATTGATTTACACAATAATTTGATATATATATTGGAGTATATAATAAAACTGTATTTCCAAAATATTGAGTTGTTAATGCATGAGATTTTTGTGCCATCTCCTCCAAATATTTATCTGCTTTATCTGAAATAAGTGCTAAATAATCTTGTGGCTCTAATTTTCTTTTATTAATAGCTCTTAACACATCTTCTTCTGTTATATTATCTAATGTTTTATAAAAATCAAAATTCATATTTTCAGTTATAAATTCATAAGTTGAATCCATCATACCCATATTTATTCACCTTCTATCCTAAAAAACCTGTTAATGGAGATGATGCATTAGCATTCTTAGATGTTGCTCCCATTCCAGAAAGATATGCTTGTCTCCCAGCTTCTACTGCCAAACTAAAAGCTCTTGCCATTTTTACTTCATCTCTTGCTGATGAAATTCCTGTATTAACAAGAACTGCTGCTGCTCCCATTTCCATAGCCTGAGCTGCATCTGATGGTCTTCCTATACCAGCATCTACAATAATAGGTGTTTCTATTTCATCTATCATAATTTCTATTAACTCTTTTGTTCTTATACCTCTATTACTTCCAATTGGAGCTCCGAGTGGCATTACTGCTGCTGCTCCAGCATCAGCCATTCTTTTGCCCATAGCTAAATCTGGACTCATATATGGCAACACTTTAAATCCTTCCTTAACTAATACTTCTGTAGCTTTTAATGTTTCTAAATTATCTGGCATTAGATATTTTGAATCCTGTATTACCTCTATTTTTATCCAATCTCCACATCCCATAGCTTTTGCTATTCTTGCAATTCTTATAGCTTCTTCTGAATTTCTTGCACCAGATGTATTAGGAAGTAAAATTATATCTTTTGGTATATATTCAATTATATTTTCTTCTTTGTTATATAAATCAACTCTTCTAACTGCCATAGTAACCATATTAGTTCCACAAGCTTTAACTACATCAGGAAGTATTTTATTACTTCTATATTTTCCCGTACCTATAATTAATCTACTACTAAACTCTTGTCCATCAAGTATAAATTTATCCATCATTTCCTCCTAAACTTCTTCTTCATTTAATAAAAGTCTAACTACAGTATTTGCCTCATGATTTGCTACTATAGCAACTCTAGGAGCCATAAGACCTTCATTAACTTTTGCTTCATTTATAAAATCTCCACACATATATAATCTATTATTTATTTTTTTAGTTTTAATTATGTTATTTGAATAAAATCCGGCCATACCAGATCCAGACACTATTTTTTTATCCTTAAAAGATGTTAATATTTCATTTGCTAACATAGCTTTATATTCTGCACTGTCAAAAGCTTCTACAACTATATCTACATCTTTAAATAACTCTTTAATATTATCTTTTTCAACCTTTCTATCAATTATCTCAACTTTAATAAAGGGATTAATATTATTAATAATCCCTTTTAATGCCTCAACTTTTTTCATTCCTATATGCTTTATATAATATTGCTGCCTGTTAAGATTACTTGGTTCAACTACATCAAAATCAATGAGTTTTAAAAATCCCACTCCAACTCTAGCTAATGAGATTGCTACATTTGATCCAAGACCTCCTACACCAGCTATAGCTACTTTTCCTTCTTTTAACTTACTATGAACCCCAGGAGTATGTCTGCTTATCATTAAAGATTCTAATTCTTCTTCCTTAGGGATCTCCCCTTTCTTTATAAGAGTAATTCTATCTCCTTCTTTTACCCCTATATTATTTTTAACTGGAAATCCATTTAATATTAATACATCAGCATTTTTCTTAAACTCATCTTTAATTTCAAATATAGTTTTACTACTTGTTGTTTGCTTTTTTTCATTAATATAAATAAACAAAACTAGCCCCCTCCTACAAAGCTTATGACTTCAATTGAGTTATTTTCATTAAGAATAAAAGAATTAAACTCATCTCTAGAAATTATTTCACCATCTACCTCTACTACAACTTTTTCTATGCTTATATTTAAATTAAGTAATAAATTAGCTATAGTAATAGACTTTGAAAAATTCATTTTTCTTCCATTAATCTTCATAAATTCACCCTCTTTACAAATAAATATGGAAGCAAAAAAGACTTGCCACATAGACAAGTCTTAAAATATCATAAATAATAATTTATTGCTTCCCTACGATGGTATTAACCATATCAGGTTCAAGAGTCTCAATTCTAACAGAATATCTCTCAACCAACTCCTAGTTGGTACCCCTAGCCTATATATTTTAACTACAAATCCATTATATCCCTTTCATTCTCTTTTGTAAAGAAATAACTATTTTGTAAATATAATTATTGTATCAAATTATATAAAAAAAAATATTATATTATGAATAGCACTTTATAAAGGTGAGTTTATGAATCCTCTTTTAATGTTACTAAACATGATGATGGGTGGAATGGGAAATAATATGGGCGGCAACCCTCTTATGAATATGTTTATGGGTAATAATATGAATAACATGAACAATATGAATAATAATCCCCTTATGAACATGTTACAAAATATGATGGGTGGAAGTCCTCAAAACAATATGAATAACAATCCACTTATGAGTATGTTTAATCAACAACCAATGAATAATGATAACAATAATTCAATGAATAATAATATGAACCCTATTATGGGAATGTTACAAAATATGATGGGTGGAAATAATAACCCAAATGGTATGAATATGAATCCAAATATGAACATGAATATGGGAATGAATCCAAACATGAATATGGGAATGAATCAATTTAATAATTCTAACCAGAGATCATCAAGACATTCTCGTTCTAAAAAAAGATAATTTATATAGGGTTTTTTATTATTCATAAAAGCCTCAAGTATATTTATATATTACTTGAGGCTTTTATGAATGTAATTAACATAATTATTATAGTAACTATTATCACACTTATAGTTTTATATATAAAACTTCTACCCCTTAACCACTTACTGTTATTAATTTTACTTTTTAAAATAAGTTCAGATAATAATATAATAATAAATGGATATATATATACTAAAAATGCAACTAAAAAACTATTGATTTTTCCATTCACTATATAAGATGAGAGAAATACTAAAATCATATTTATAATCCACATTATTACTATTAGATTAACATTATTTGAAATTACAAATAAAACTTTATCAAATATGCTTTTATAAGTATTATTAAACTTTAAACCATCTATTCTTTCATTATTTAATTTTTTATTTAGACTTATGATAAATTTATCTATATTATATAAATTACTTAATATTATTATTTCATCTTTATTGCTACATATTTTTATTATAGAGCTTCTGTACTTTTTATTAATTAACTTCACTTCATTAATATTTCTATACATTATATTGATTTTTCTTTTTCTATCTTCATAAATAATACATTTATCTGTTAAAGTTATTTTTGTATTACTTATATCTTTTATGCTAATAAAATACATTAATATAAACTCACATATTAATATAAATAGTATAAAAATACTTCCCAAAATAGAATTTAATAAAAAATCTTCTCTTTTAAATATTTCAATAGAATAATATGCAACAGATATAAATGTTATAAATGTTGTAATAATAAAAAATATAGATAAAAGAATAAACTTCTTTGGTTTTCTTATATAATTCTCATAAAAATACTCTTCCAAACCATTTCCCCCATTTCTCATCTAATTAAATAAATATATATAAAAAGATGTACACAATTAAGTGTACACCTTTATACTTATTATATCTATATACTATTCTTATTTTTTATTAAATAAGTCAGAGAATGGTTTCTTATGTGGCTTAACACCTTCAACATCTTCTCCACAAGCTCTCATGAACTCTGCTAAAGCTTCTTTTTGCTTTTCATTTAAATTCTTAGGAATATCAACAATTACCTTAACATATTGATCTCCTCTATTCTTAGAATTAAGTATTGTAACACCTTTACCTCTTAATCTAAAGACTGTTCCTGATTGAGTTCCTGCTGGAACATTGTATATTACTTCTCCATCTATAGTTGGAACCTTAAGCTCTGTTCCCATAGCTGCTTTCCCCATAGAAATATGTGCTTCTACATGTATGTCATTACCCTTTCTTACAAATTGTTTAGAAGGTGCAACTCTAAATATTACATGTAAATCTCCCGCTGGTCCACCATTCTTTCCATGGTTACCTTGTCCTCTTAGTGTCATATATCTGTCTGTATCAACTCCAGCTGGGACATTTACAGTTATCTTTCTATTCTTTCTAACTACTCCCTTACCTTTACATGTATGACATGGAGTTTCTGCAACTTTTCCTTTTCCACTACATTGATCACATGTAACAGTTCTTATAGATACACCAAATAAACTTTGTGTTTGCATATTTATTTGACCTGCTCCATTACACTTAGGACAAGTTTTTAATTGTGTTCCCTTTTCAGCTCCTGATCCATTACAATCACCACAAGCTTCAGTTCTTGAAATAGAGAATTGTTTTTCAGCTCCGAACACTGCCTCTTCAAATGTTAAGTTTAATGTATATTCTATATCTTCACCTTTAGTTGGTCCATTTCTTCTTGTAGAAGAACTTCTTCCTCCACCAAATATATCACTAAATATATCTTCAAAACCACCAAAGCCGCTAAAGTCTCCACTAAATCCTCCAGCACCACCAAATCCACCTGGTTCAGCTGTTCCAAATCTATCATAATTAGCTTTCTTTTCAGGATCTGATAAAACTTGATAAGCTTCATTTATTTCCTTAAACTTATCTTCTGCTTCCTTATTACCTTTATTCTTATCAGGATGATATTTTACAGCTAATTTTCTAAAGGCTCTTTTTATCTCATCATCACTAGCACCCTTTTGAAGTCCTAGTACTTCATAATAGTCCTTATTTGCCATCTATTTTCACCACCTAGTATTTTTTACTTTAGAAAAGGGAAGACGACTAATGTCTTCCCTTTAATATTATATAAGGTTATATGCAGTTAGTGCAAATTATTTATCGTCATGAACCTTAAAATCTGCATCTACAACATTATCATCTTGTGGTTGTGCTCCTTCTTGAGCTCCCATATTATTTGGATCTACTCCTGCTTGTTGATACATTTTAGAAGATACTGCATAGAATGCTTGATTTGCTTCTTCCATAGCTTTCTTTATAGCTTCTATATCATCAGAATCCTTAATCTTCTTAAGTTCTTCTATTTTAGCTTCTATATTTGACTTATCAGCAGCATCAACTTTATCACCAAGTTCATTTAAAGTCTTTTCAAGTTGGTAAATTGTTTGATCAGCATTATTATGAACTTCTATTTTTTCTTTTCTCTTCTTATCTTCTTCTGCAAATCTTTCTGCTTCTTTAACAGCCTTATCTACTTCTTCATCAGTTAAGTTAGTTGAAGCTGTTATTGTAATATTAGCTTCCTTACCTGTTCCCTTATCTAATGCAGATACCTTAACAATACCATTAGCATCTATATCAAAAGTAACTTCTATTTGAGGAATTCCTCTTGGAGCTGGAGCTATTCCTGAAAGATTAAATCTACCAAGGCTCTTGTTATCTACAGCCATTTGTCTTTCACCTTGAAGAACATTTATTTCAACTGATGTTTGATTATCAGCATAAGTTGAGAATATTTGGCTCTTTCTAGTTGGTATAGTTGTATTTCTTTCTATTAATGGAGTTGATATACCACCAGCTGTTTCAATTCCTAATGTTAATGGAGTAACATCAAGTAATAATACATCCTTAACTTCTCCAGTTAATACACCTGCTTGAATTGCTGCACCAATTGCAACACACTCATCTGGGTTAACTCCCTTTGAAGGTTCTTTTCCAGTAAAGTTCTTAACTGCTTCTTGAACTGCTGGTATTCTAGTTGAACCACCTACTAATATTACTTTATCTATTTGACCAATTGATAAATCTGCATCTTGTAATGCTTTCTTCATTGGAGTAATTGATCTTTCTACTAAATCATGAGTTAATTCATTGAATTTAGCTCTTGTTAAATTTAAATCTATATGCTTTGGACCATTTGCATCAGCTGTGATGAATGGTAAGTTAATATTTGTTTGAGTTGATGAAGATAATTCTATCTTAGCTTTTTCAGCAGCTTCCTTTAATCTTTGAAGAGCCATCTTATCAGTTCTTAAATCTATTCCATTTTCAGCCTTGAAAGTATCTGCAATGTAATCCATGATCTTGTTATCGAAGTCATCTCCACCAAGTCTTGTATCTCCATTTGTAGATAAAACTTCAAATACTCCATCACCTAATTCAAGTATAGATACATCAAATGTACCACCACCTAAATCGTAAACTAAAATCTTTTCATTGTGATCAGTTTTGTCTAATCCATATGCTAATGATGCAGCAGTTGGTTCGTTTATAATTCTTAAAACTTCTAATCCTGCTATCTTTCCTGCATCCTTTGTTGCTTGTCTTTCAGCATCGTTAAAGTATGCTGGAACAGTTATAACTGCTTGAGTTACAGGTTCACCTAAATAAGCTTCAGCATCAGCTTTTATTTTTTGAAGAATCATTGCTGAAATTTCTTGTGGTGAATATTCTTTATCATCTATTTTAGTTTTATGGTTAGTTCCCATTTCTCTCTTTATTGAAATTATTGTTTTATCTGGATTTGTTATCGCTTGTCTTTTAGCAACTTGACCTACTAGTCTTCCACCGTCAGCTTGGAAAGATACTACTGATGGAGTAGTTCTTGAACCTTCTGAGTTAGCTATAACTACTGGTTCCCCACCTTCCATAACTGCTACACATGAATTTGTTGTACCTAAGTCGATTCCTATAATTTTACTCATAATATATTCCTCCCAATATAGATAAACTCTATTTTATTTCTTAATATTATTTATTAATATTTATTTTAACTTTTAAAACTAATTAGCAACTTTTACAACTGAGTGTCTTATTACTTTTTCTCCTTTTTTATATCCTTTCATAAACACTTCAGCTACTACATTTTTATCAAGACTTTCATCTTCTATATGCATTACTGCTTGGTGAAGGTTTGGATCAAATCCATCTTCTACAGATATTTCTTCAACTCCAAGTTTTTCAAAAGCACTTTGTAGACCCTTCATTGTCATATCTATTCCCTTTTTAAGATCTTCCACTGTTCCTTCTGCTATATAAGCTCTTTCAAGATTATCTAAAGTTGGTAATACTTCTTTTAATACATCCGTACATGCATCAGCATATATACCTTCTTTTTCTTTAGCTGTTCTCTTTCTGTAATTATCATACTCAGCAGTTAGTCTTAGAAGTCTATCTTTTAATGTTTGAACTTCATTTGTTAGTTTATTGATTTCTTCTTTATTCTTTCTTATCATTTCTAACTCATCCTTTTCTTTAGCATCTTCTTGACTTTCTTCTGCTTTTTCTTGAGTTATATCTTCTGTAACTTCTTCTTTTACTTCCTCAGTAGTTTCATCTATAACTTCATTCTTCTTATCTTCTACCATTACTTTCCTCCACCTTTTATTATTTAAATTATCATAAGCCTTGATTTCTTAACATTTCATTTAATTCTTTCATAACTTGAGCCATAATAGCTATTACTCTCGAATAATTAATTCTTCTTGGACCTATTAAGCCAATAGTCCCTATAGATTTATTACCTAGTGAGTATTCTGCAGATATTACGCTACAATTCTTAGCTTCTGGAACAAAGTTTTCTTCTCCAATTTTTACTGATAACTTTCCACTTGGTTCCATAAGTTCAATTAAACAATCTTTATTATAAAGTAAGTTTAATATCTCCTTTGCATTATCAATATCATTGTACTCAGGATAGTTAAATATATTTGTTGTTCCAGACATAAATACTTCGGATTTATTTTCTTCTTTTAAAGATTCATATAAAGCTGGTACTATGGCATTAAATAAATCATCAAACCCTTCAAGATCCTTTTTTAAATTATTTATAACTTCTAAATTAATCTCCTCAATTGTTAAATTAACCAATCTGGAATTAATTATGTTATTTATAATTTGAAGTTCATCTGAAGAAGGTATTTTTTCTGTTCTAATTCTATGATTTTTGATAACTCCTGTATCTGTAACTATTACAGATACTATAGTGTGCTCATCAACCTTTAATAGTTGAACTGATTTTATATAACTTTGAGTAACAGAAGGTTTTTGAACTACACATGTTAAATTAGTAAGTTCTGATAATAATGTACTTGCTTGTTTAACAATTTTATCTACCTCTAACATAGCTGTATCAATAATGTACTTTTTAATCTGTAACTCTTCTTCTAATGATAAGTTATCTTTTTTCATAAAATTGTCTACATATAATCTATATCCCTTAGATGAAGGAACTCTTCCAGCAGATGTATGAGGCTGTTCCAATAATCCCATATCCTCTAAATCTGCCATTTCATTTCTTATTGTGGCAGAGCCTACACCTAAATTATACTTCTTTGCTAACGTTCTTGAACCTACAGGTTCTCCTGTATTTATATAGTCATTTATTATGGCTTCAAGAATTTTTATCTTTCTATCATCAATAGGCATATTCTCACCTCTTTTGTTAGCACTCGTTAATGTTGAGTGCTAATGACTATGTTTTAAATATATATTTTCTTTATTTTTTTGTCAATTGTAATAATTACTCATAATAATTTATATATTAATCTATTTTTTATTTATCTTTAATTTGCTTTATAATTCTTCATTTTTCTTATCTATCTAATATCATATCACTCATGACTAAATTAGAAAATTCTATCCCTTTCTCTGTAAGAAATATTCTTCCGTCTTTTCTAGAAAGAAGATTTTTATTTATATTATTTTCAATTACAGATTTATATACTTCATCTACTTTTTTATTAAACCTTTTTTCAAATTCTTCTTCCTTTATTCCTTTCATCATTCTTAATCCCATAAACATAAATTCTTCAATACTATCAGATTCATTATTTATTATTTCATCTTCAATAATGCATTTATTATTTTTTATATTCTTTATATAAGTATTTACACTCTCTATATTTTTTATTCTTTTTCCATTTATATATGAACTTGCTGCAGAGCCTACTCCAATATATTCATCACATTTCCAGTATATCTTATTATGAAAACACTCTTTGTTATCTTTAGCATAATTAGATATTTCATATTGATGATATCCATTTTCCTTTAGTAATACTTTAGCTTTATTATACATTTGTCTTTCTTCATCTTCTGAAGGTAGAATTAATAATCCTTTATCATACATACTACAAAATGGAGTTCCTTCTTCTATTATTAGACTATAAAATGAAATATGTTCTGGATTTAATTGAATTATATCTTTTAAATTGCTTAAACATATATCTACTGTCTGCTTAGGTAACCCAAACATCATATCTATATTTATATTTTTAAAACCTATTTTTCTAGCAGTCTTATAATTTTCTTTAAATTCTTCATAACTATGAATTCTTCCAATGGATTTTAATATATTATTATCTGTACTCTGAAGTCCAAAACTTAATCTATTTATTCCTTTATCATACATTATTCTTAATTTTTCTTCTTTTAATGTTCCTGGATTACATTCAATTGTTTTTTCTGCATTTTCTAAGAACTCAAGTTTATTTATAGTATTTAATAAAGATATTAAGTTTTTTTCATCTAAATAAGACGGCGTACCTCCTCCTATGAATAAACTTTTTATTTTATAGTTTGAAGCCTTTTCTAAAATTTCTTTGTTTAAAGCTTCTATATAATCATCCATTAAGTTATCTATATTAGAAAAGGAAGGGAAATCACAATATAAGCATTTTTGTTTACAAAAAGGAATATGCACGTATAGTCCTACTTCTTTCATTATCTTTCCTCCAAATTTTAATTAAAATAAAAGAGAGCATGTCCGATGCCCTCTTTTTTATATTATTTTGATAATATTATTTCAGCTTGTTCTTTTAATAAGTCAATTTTACTTTCAGCATCAACAACTGAAAAATTATATACTTCTGTAAAAGTAAAGAAATAATTTGCAATAGCTATTTTTTTACTTCTAGGTATTCCTAAATCAAATGCTATCTTTTCTAAGAAATCAACTTCTTTTTCTTGATATTTTCCATCTATTAATGCTAATCCAACAAGCTCAAAATAAATTATTAACTTATTTCTATAAGTTGATTTCTTTAATTCATTCATTATTTCTTCATAACTAGTTCTTTTTATCTCAAAATTTACTAAACCTAATTCTTTTTTATAATCTTCAATTAAGTTTTTTTCTTCTTTTGCAAATACTTCATCTATATTTGCAACTTCATTTACTAATTGTAAAAATGATATTGATTCATTTTTATTTAACTCTCTTAAAAACATTCTCTTTTCCCCCATTATAGTGTATTCATTAACATAAGTATATTATAACCTATATCTTCTATTTATACACTATATAGTAAGAAATAAGCTAATCAACTTTTAATATTGACATAAATGCTTCTTGAGGAACTTCAACAGAACCTACCTGTCTCATTCTCTTCTTTCCTTCCTTTTGCTTTTCAAGAAGTTTCTTCTTTCTTGAAATATCTCCACCATAACATTTTGCAAGAACGTCTTTTCTCATAGCTTTTACAGTTTCTCTAGCAATAATCTTACTTCCTACTGCTGCTTGTATTGGAATTTCGAACATTTGTCTAGGTATAATTTCTTTTAACTTTTCAGCTATACCTCTACCTTTTTGATAAGCTCTTTCTGAAGGAACTATCATAGATAAAGCATCTACTATATCTCCATTTAATAATATATCAAGCTTAACAAGTTCTGTTCTAACATATCCCTTAAATTCATAATCTAAGGAAGCATATCCTCTTGTTCTTGATTTTAATGTATCAAAGAAATCATATACTATTTCATTTAAAGGAATATCATAATGAATAACAGCTCTAGTTTCTTCTATATATTCTATATTTATATATGTTCCTCTTCTTTCTTGACAAAGCTCCATAACTGTACCTACATAATCTTTAGGCGCTATTATAGATGCTTTTACTACTGGCTCTTCCATATATGCTATTTCAGTTGGCTTTGGAAGATTTGTTGGATTCGTAATATCTAATACTTCTCCATCTGTTTTAACCACCTTATATATAACTGATGGTGCTGTAGTAATAATATCTAGATTAAATTCTCTTTCTATTCTTTCTTGGATAATTTCCATGTGTAATAGTCCAAGGAATCCACATCTAAAACCAAATCCTAATGCTACTGATGTTTCTGGTTCAAAGTTTAATGCAGCATCATTAATTTGAAGTTTCTCTAAAGCTTCTTTTAACTCATCATACTTTGCTCCATCAACTGGATAAATACCTGAATAAACCATAGGTATAGCTGGTTTATAACCTGGAAGTGCTTCTTTAATTGGTCTTTCAGCTTCTGTTACTGTATCTCCAACTCTTGCATCTCTTACATTTTTTATTGAACCGCAAATATATCCAACATCTCCTGCACTTAGTTGATTTATTGGCATCATTTTTGGAGTAAATACTCCAACTTCAACTATTTCACAAGTTTTATCTGTTGCCATAAACTTTACCTTTGTTCCAGGCTTAACAGTTCCATCAAAAACTCTAATATAACATACTACACCTTTATAACTGTCATAAAATGAATCAAATATTAATGCTTTTAATGGTGCATCTTCATCTCCTTCAGGAGCTGGAAGTCTTTCAACAATTTCTTCTAGAACATCTTCAACATTTAAACCTGTTTTAGCAGATATCATAGGAGCATTTTCTGCTTCTATACCTATTACATCTTCTATCTCTTCCTTAACTTCATCTGCTCTTTGAGATGGTAGGTCAATTTTATTTATAACAGGTGCTATTTCTAAGTCATTATCTAATGCTAAATAACAATTTGCTAAAGTTTGTGCTTGAATTCCTTGAGTAGCATCTACAACAAGTAATGCTCCTTCACACGCTGCTAAACTTCTTGAAACTTCGTATGTAAAGTCTACGTGTCCTGGAGTATCTATTAAGTTTAAAATATACTCCTCTCCATCTTTAGCCTTATATATAAGTCTCGCTGCTTGAGATTTAATTGTTATTCCTCTCTCTTTTTCTATTTCCATATTATCTAGAACCTGAGCTTCCATTTCTCTTTCAGTTAATGTTCCTGTTAGTTCTAATAATCTATCAGCTAATGTAGACTTACCATGATCTATGTGGGCTACAATGGAAAAATTTCTTATGTGTTTTTTTCTGTCTTTATTCATAAATGGTACTGCTTATTCTTTTGATAAGCTAGCGTTTCACCCCCATCATTACAAATTAGATAAATTATATCACAGGTTACTTACCTAGTGTCAACTTAAAATCAGTTTTTCCTACTCTTATTACTATACCATTTTGGGTATAAATTTTTATTTCTGCATTATCTTGTATAAATTTCGAGAAATCATCTCCAAATTCTTCATTTACTAACTTATAATTACTCTTTGTATTTCCTAAAGGGGATAGGGCTTTTGTATTTATCATATTTATTTTTATTAGCCCTATACATCCTAAAGAAAATAATGTAAATAAACTTATTGAAACTAAAAACTTCTTCACTTTAAGCATTCTCCTTAATCGTAATACTATATTTATGAAGAATACCCAATATAGTTTATTTTATACATATAATTTTATTCTTCAGATGCATTAATATGTTCTGCTATAAGTCTCGCAATTAACTTTGCAGAGTTTTGTGCTTCTTGAGCCGTATTTATATTAGAACCACACTCTATAAGAAGTACATTATCATTTAAACTTTGTTGCATTCTCATTATACCTCTATTATAAATATAATGTTCTCTTACAAAACCCGGAAAAAGTTCATTTCCTTTATTCATCATTTCATTCGCTAATGCTAAGTTTGCTTCATATCTACTACTACTTTTACTTAATACAAATTGTATCTTGGCAACACTTTCTTCATTTACTATTGCTGTAAGATTATTTTTATTCCCACCTGAATCTCTATGTAAATCAATAATAATTTTAAAATTTCCATACTGATTAAGATAGTTTTTTAACGTCTCTGTAGATCTTGAATAGCTTTCATTATATGATATGCTATGATTTGTTTTATCATGTATTGTGGCTATTCCATAAGTTTCTTCTAATTCTTTTGCTAATGCATTCCCTACTCCAACAATATTATAATTTTCATTATCCGAGTCACTTCTATCACCTGTTGTAAATTCTGCATATGCTTCTGAGGTATGTGTATGATATATTAATACTTCAGGATTTGTTATATCTAGTGTTTTTTTTAATGAAGAATCTTCAACATTATCCACCCTTATTACAGTTTCTTCACTTATACTAAATGAACTAATATTAGATTTTAATTCTGAACTCCCTGTAGAATTTGTATTCTTAAAGTAACTTACCTCATTTCCTATTATACTATTACAATTTAAATCATTTAATTCTAGAGTCTTTAATAATACTGCTTTTATTGATAAGTTATTTTCTACATATTGATCCTCATTATATATCTGACCTTCAACTATTGGCATTCCAAAGTTTAAAATTTGTACATATGCTAGTGCTCCATTTTCTCTGTTATCCTTTAGTACATGTATTAACCTTGCACAAAAAAATATGATAAAAAGTAGTAACATTATTACTCCTACATTTATCTTTGGTTTACTTTTATCCACTTTTATTATACTTCCATACAAAGTAAAGCCTCCTATTATCATGTATATTAAAATTGCTTCATAACATTATATGGAGGTTTTACATAATTATTAATTATTTTTTAGTTCATAAATTTATTGATATCTTCCACTGTCATATTAGGTTGAACTGCTATATTTATTCCGTTAGAAATTATTTTAGATAGAGATGTAATTATTAAATCTACCTCCTTAGGCGTTACTATAAGATCTCCTACATATGGTGTTAATACTTCTCTTATAAGAGCTTCTTTTCCACTTCTATCAATATTCTTTAACATATTATAAAATTCTTTACCTTCTTCAGCTTCATGAATTAAATTATCTAAAACCATATCTATAGCATCATTTGCTATTGTTGATGCATCTACCACTGTTGGAACTCCTATAGCAATAACATCAACTCCCAGTTCTGCTTTATTTATAGCTTTTCTATGATTACCTACACCTGCACCAGGAGCTATCCCTGTATTACTTATTTGAATAGTTCTATTTACTCTTTCTATTCTTCTTGCTGCAAGAGCATCTATACAAATAACAACTGTTGGTTCTATTCTTTCTACTAATGATTTTATTACTTCTAAAGTTTCAATTCCTGTAATACCAAGAACACCTGGTGCTATAGCTGCTACCGATACCATTCCTTCTTCCATAATATCAGGCATAACTTCACTTAAGTGTCTTGTAATCATTATTCCATCAACTACTTTAGGACCTAATGCATCTGGTGTTACATTCCAATTTCCTAACCCTATAACTAACACCTTATCATCTTTTTTTACATTTACTAACTGTTTTAGGATCTTTCCAAAAACATTTGAAACATTATCCATAAGTTCACCATCATATGCTGTAAATTCTGGTATATCTAATGTTATATATGTTCCTATTGGCTTTCCTAATTTTCCTGATCCTAATTCATTTGTAATTTTGACTTTATTTATCTTAACCCCGTTTATTTCTTCTTCTTCAACTACTACCCCATCTGCATCCCTATTGTTTCTTTGTTTATATATTTCTCTTGACTCTAACGCTAAGTCAGTTCTAACATTAAACATACATTCACCTCATAAGTTATTTTTTATATATTTATTTTTCCACATTCCATAAATTTAATACTTGAATATGTTGAATTTCAATGTTATAATATGGTTTGTTGAATATGACTCGTACGCAGATTTCCCCAAAAACTGCAAGAGGCCCTATAAAAAATTGAGGGGGTGAACTAAGAATGGCAAATATTAAATCAGCTAAAAAGAGAATAAAAGTTACAGAAGTTAAGACTGCTCAAAATAGAATGATCAAGTCTGCTTTAAAGACTACTATAAAGAAATTTGAAGTAGCTGTATCAGCTAACAATGCTGAAGAAGCTAAGGCTTTATTCAATAATGTTGTTAAGTCTATAGACATGGCTGCTCAAAAAGGTGTAATTCACAAGAACATGGCTGCTAGAAAGAAGTCAAGACTAGCTGCTAAGTTAAATGCTATGGCATAATTCTTTAGTATAAAACCGACCTATATAGGTCGGTTATTTACTTTATATTAAAAAAGTAACTCAAACATCCATAATAATATGAATGTTTGAGTTTTTTATTTTTTAATCATTAATGTACTTACTAGTAATAGTTCTAATTCCATAGTTTTATCTGTATTGTTTGACTTTAATCTAACTTCTGTCTTCATACATAATTTAATTAAATCTTTTAATTGCCTTAATGAAAACTTACTACTTAAATTCATTAATTTTTCACAAACAAAAGCTGGAACCTTAAGTTCTGATACAAAATTATTAACTTTCTTTCCTTGCATCATACCTAATTTAATATCATATAATTTTTTAAATTGCTTCTCTATTGATGTTATTATAAGCATATGTTGATCTGCTCTAAATAAGAGTTCATTCATTAAATCTATTGCCTTATCTATCTTCCTTTGAGAAATTAAATCTACTAAATCAAAAATATCATCCTCATTTTTAGGGGGAAGAAGCTTATTAATATCCTCTCTAGTAATTTCTCTTCCATTACAGTAAGATACTAATTTATCTACCTCTCTATTTATAATATCAAAATTATTTGTTACTCTATCACAAAAATATCTTAATTCAATTTTCCCTATTTTACCCTTCTTACTTGAAAATACTTCTTCAACTTTCTTAACTAACTTATCTTTTTTTAACTTTTCAAAACTTACTACTGTTGTTATTTTATCTATGGATAAAAGTTTTCTATTTTTTTTAGGAGTTTCCCTCTTATCACCTAAAATATAATACATTATTAAAATAGTATGTGCAGGAATATCCTTTAAATAAGCCTTTAGTTCATTAAATATACTGGTTCCAGTAGAATCAGTTTTTTCTTTCAAGAAGTTTGCTCTATATACTACTACTAACTTTTTCTCACTCATAAATGGCATAGTTTCACATGCATTAACTATTTGATCCATAGTCACAGTTAATCCATCCATCTTTATAAAATTAAGATCCCCTAGCCCACCTTCAATAAAAGGTTTAGAAATCTTATTAATACTCTCTTTTATAAGTTCTTCATCATATCCACAAAATATATAAGAGTTTTTTAATGAATTCTTTTTTATATCATTTTCTAAAATATCATATGTAATTATTTTTTCCACCACCTTACTTTAATATAAAAGTATTTTGCTATCTAAAATATAAAATCCTGTTATATCTCCACTATTAAAATCTATTATATCATATCCTCTTTCTATATTCTTTAAACCATTCATATTAATAATATAATGTTTATTATCTAAGTTAAAAGTAAAGTTTTTATCTTTTAATTTAAATTTTATATTGTTATTTAAAGTTATAACTTTCCCTTCTCTATATCCTTGTGTAGCTAATGTGAGCCTCTTTAGTTTATACATATCTATATTACGTATATTGCTTACTAAAACCCTTTCCCCCTTATATGATATTAATATGGCACCATCTTTATAGTAATCTACTCTTGGAATAGGACTATATAAAAATATCATAAATATTATATTAGCTACTATTGGAAGCAAAATAAACTTTTTATTAGCTTTAATAGATAAATATATTCCTATAATAAAACAAACATATATTAATGCGAACCATTCATTCGTTACAAAAACATTTAATGGCAGATAATAAAAATAATCAATAAAATAATCTAATATATCTATTATATTTAATATAATAAAACTTATAAAATCAAAAATTGGTGGTATAAAAAAACAAAGTAATAACGCATTTCCTAACTTTATTAATAGTGTTAATATTGGTACAAGAATTACATTTCCAATTAAAAAAGTAATAGATACTTCATTAAATGCCAATATAATAATTGGAAGAGTTAATATTTGAGCACTTATAGACATGGATAAAGGCTCTCTTAGAAATTTAGGTAACTTATATAATTTTTTATCAAACTTTTCTGCAAATAAGATTATTCCTAATGTTGCTAAAAAGGATAATTGAAATCCAATTTGAAAAGGTGCATACGGACTAATTAAAGTAATAATAATTGCACTTAATGATAGTCCTCCTAATGCATTATACTTTTTTCTAAAGCTAAATGACATACTCAAGCATGCAATCATTATTAATGCTCTAATAGATGAAAAAGGAGCACCTGTAAAGATTACATATAAAACTACTCCCAGTAAGGCAATCTTTTCTTTAAGAAGCCTTTTTAATGTACTATATATTAATACAACATGTAATCCTGATACAGATATAGCATGAACAATACCTAGTGCTCTCATATCGTTACTATCCTCTTCATCTAAATAATTAGAATATCCAAAAGAAAGAGATACTATTAAACCTGCTCTTCTTTTTCCCAAGTTATCTTTTAATTTTAAATATATTTTATCTCTAAATTCATATAGCTTACCAAGAATATTATGATTTAAATTTGTCTCTTTAATCACATTCAAAGTCCCTATAGTTCCTTTATAATAATTAATCTCCTTAGTAAATTTTCCTTTTAAAATACCGCTATCACCTATATTCATATTTATATCATCAAAAACATATATTCTTTTACCATTACATTTTACTATTTTATAGTAAGACTTTTCTTCAACTACTCTAACTTTAGAGTTAAAATTCTCATTAAAATTACATGAGTAATAATTAATATTTATTCCAACACCAATTATATAAAATATAATAATAACTAATAAAAAATACATATTCGTAGAAAAATATATTATAATAAAAAAACAGCCAGCAATTATAAATGCTGGCCAAATATAATTTGAATAAAGCCCATAACATATGGAACTAACTATAATACATAAAGCAATAAAAATAATAGGATTTCTAACTTCATCAAGCTTACTTAAAAACATAATATTACTCACCTCTCATGAATAATACTTAACATTTTTTATGCAATCTAAACCTATTTTTTAGTTTTAGGATTAAATATAAGTGCCATTATGTATCCAAAAAATATAGATGCAGTTATTCCTGCTGCCGTTCCTTTTATACCACCTATAAATGCTCCTATAAGACCTGATTCTTTTACTTCTTTTATAACTGCTTTAGCTAAGCTGTTTCCAAAGCTAGGTAGCGGAATAGTTGCTCCTGCACCTGCAAAATCAACAAACTTATCGTATATTCCAAAAGCACCTAAAACTACTCCACTTGTAACAAATATAACTAAAATTCTTGCTGGTGTTAGCTTTGTAGTATCCATTAATATTTGTCCTATAACACATATTAATCCACCAAATATGAAAGCTTTTATAAAATCCATAAATAAAATTCTCCTTTTCATTAATCTATTTCCATTGCTACTGCATGTGCAATTCCAGGTATACTTTCTCCTTGAAGTGATGATGTTGAACTCATCAATGCACCTGTAGATACTAATAACACTCTATTTATTTCTTTATTAATTAATTTCTTATATAAATATCCTGTAGCAACAACTGCAGAACATCCACATCCACTTCCTCCAGAACCTGTCCCTTGCTCTTCATTATTAAATATACTTTCCCCACAATCCATGTGATTTCTACTAATATCATATCCGTATTCTAAAAGTAACTTATCTGTCATAGTTTTTCCTACTGATCCTAAGTCTCCAGTAGCAATAATATCATAATCACTTGGAGTTCTTCCTGTATCTTTAAAATGTCTATAAATTGTATCTACTGCTGCTGGTGTCATTGCTGCTCCCATATTATTAGCATCAGTTATACCATAATCTTTTACTATTCCTGTTGTTACATGAGTTACTTTTGGATAGTTTCCGTGCTTTCCAAGCACCATAGCTCCTGATCCTGTTACTGTCCACTGAGCAGTTGGTACTCTTTGAGCTCCATATTCAAGTGGAAATCTAAATTGTCTCTCTGAAGCACTAAAATGTGATGAGGTTGCTGCAACTACATACTCTGCAAAGCCACCATCCATAATAAGAGATGCTAAACTTAAAGATTCAGCCATTGTTGAGCAAGCTCCATATAATCCAAAGAAAGGAATATTAAATTCTCTTGCTGCAAAACTAGATGACATAATTTGATTTAGTAGGTCTCCTGAAAAAATATAATTTATATCACATTGATTTACTTTAGCTTTTTTTATTGCTTCTTTAATAGCTGTTGACATCATGCTACTTTCAGCTTTTTCAAAACTATCTTTCCCACACGTATCATCACTTAATATTTCATCAAAATATTCTTTTAATGGTCCTTGCCCTTCTTTAGGGCCAACTATGGAAAATGTTGATATTATTTTAGGCGGATCTGATAATTCTATAGTTTGAGTTCCTCTCCTCTTCGTTCCTTTACCTTCCATATTTATCTTCCTCCATTAAAATAAACTAATAAAATAATAAATTATACCTACTAATACTGAAGCCCCTATACCATAAACTAAAACTGGTCCTGCTATTGTAAACATCTTTGCTGCCACTCCAAACACAAAACCTTCTTTTTTAAACTCTATTGCAGGTGCTACAACTGCGTTAGCAAAACCAGTTATAGGAACTACTGTACCTGCTCCAGCAAAACTTGCTATTTTATCATAAACTCCAATACCTGTTAATAAAGCACCTATAAATATCATTATTACTGATGTTATTGCTGAAATGTTCTCTACACTATATTGAAGTCTATCAAGTATTTTTATTATAACTTCACCAACGGTGCATATTGTTCCTCCTACTAAAAATGCTTTAATACAATTGCTTATTATCTTTGGTTTAGGTTGTACTTCATCATTTATGGCTTGAAATTTTTGCTTTATAGTATTTTCTTTTAGCATGAAGTTCACTCTCCTTTTGATATTCCTATATTTAGTATTACACAAAATTCAAATTCAACCCATGAAATATTTTACAATATTTGTATTTTTTATTTATACATGTTATAATACTTAATAAATAATAAATTTACTTAAATAGGTGGAAATTATGAAGAAAAAACTAATACTTATTTTAATAGGAGGATTATTTGCTTTTAATAGTATTTCTGTATATGCTACTGATAATTTAAATGAAAGTAAAATTAAATTTAATGATATGTCTTCTCAATTAAGTGAAGTAAATGAAGAAATATCTTCTCTTAATGAAGAAATATATACTCTTGAAGATAATATATCTAAATATGAAGATGAAATTAATGATTATAAAAATAAAATAGATATTAAAGAGGATAATATATCTAAATTGAAAGAAGAGATAGAAAAAAATCAAGATATGCTTTCATCTAGAATTAGAGAAATATATAAAAGTGGGACAACCTCTTCTTTAGATATTATATTTTATATAATAAATTCTAAAGATTTTAATGACTTAGTTAACAGAATAGAATATGCTAATAAAATAATTAAATTAGATAATAAACTTATAACTGATAATAATAATAATTTAGAAAAGTTAGATAATGAAGTTTCTTCTTTAGAAAAAGAAAAAGAAAAATTAGATACATTAAAGAACGAATTAAATACTAATTTATTAGAGGTTAAAGAGAAGAAATCAACTCTTGATGAAAAAAAAGAAGAACTTTCTAATGAAATTAAGAAATTAAAAGATACTATAGCAGAAAATGAAGAAAATTTAGTAAAGCACCAAATAGGAATAATAAATTCCTCTGATTCTAGTAATGAACAACTAAAAGAGGCAATATCTATACTTAATAACTTATTGCCTGAAATATCAACTCAATCTGTAATTGATAAGACTAATTCTGCTATTAATGAAGCAAATAAAAAACTTGCTGAATCTAAAAATAGCAATGCTGAATCTTATTCATCATCACTTCAAAGCCCTCCAAGCGAAGGAGGCTATAAGAGTGTTTATACAATGGAAGCAACAGCATATTCTAATGATGGATATACAGCTACAGGTTTAAGAACACATAGAGATCCAAATGGTATTAGTACCGTTGCCATAGACCCTACTGTAATACCTTATGGTAGCAAGCTTTATATTCCTAACTACGGATATGCTATAGCTGCAGATTGTGGTGGTGCAATTAAAGGATTAAAGATTGATTTATACTTAAATACAGTTGCTGAGTGTTACGCATTTGGAAGAAGACAGGTTACTGTATATCTTGTTGCAGGTCCTGGAGAATGGTAATAAAAAGCTATCTATAAATAGATAGCTTTTTATTAATCATCATTTAATTTTTCTCTCATAGCTAAAAGAACTCTTTTTTCTATTCTTGATACTTGCACCTGACTAATACCAAGCATCTTAGCTACTTGATTTTGAGTTTTATCTTTAAAATATCTTAACATAATAACTTGTTTAGACTTGGTATCTAATTCATTTATGGCTTCTTTTAAAGCTATTTTGCTAACTATATCAAAAGATTCATCAGCTTCTTCACTTAACTTATCTATTAATAAAACAGGAGCACCATCATCTTGGTGTATTGTATCATAAAGATAATGTAAGTTAGTTGTTGATTCCATGGCAAAGATTAATTCTTCTTTATCTATACCTGTATATTCAGATAATTCTTCAATTGTTGGTTCTCTATCTAGCTTTCTTATTAGTTCTTGTTTATCGAAATGAATTTTTTTAGCAAGAGTTTTTACCGACCTACTAACCTTTATCATACCATCGTCTCTTAAAAACCTTTTTATCTCTCCAATTATCATTGGTACTGCATAGGTTGAAAATTTAACATCATAATCTACATTAAAATTGTTTATAGCCTTAACAAGACCAATACTTCCAACCTGAAATATATCTTCATATTCATACCCTCTGTTTAAAAATTTTTTACTTAAGGATGAAACAAGAGGAAGATTCATTTCTATCAATTTGTTCATAGCATCACTATCTCCACTTTGAGCTAATGGAATTAGTTTTGAATTATCTTCATAGTTATAATCGCTTTTTTTAAAATTCTCATTTGCCATAGTCTTCACCTAACTTTATGTTACAAATTTCTTTCTTAATGTGACTATAGTTCCCTTTCCCTCTTCACTTTCAACTACCATACTATCCATAAATGACTCCATAACAGTAAACCCCATTCCTGACCTTTCTAGGTCTGGTCTTGAAGTATATAGCGGTTCTTTTGCCTGTTCTATGTTCTTAATTCCTTTTCCTTTGTCTATTATTAATATAATTACCTCATTTCCTACTAGTTCTGCTTCAATTGTAACTACGCCTTCTTCATTTCCTTCATAGCCATGTATTATAGAGTTTGTTACAGCTTCAGATACAGCAGTTTTAACATCAGTTATATCTTCAATCGTAGGATCAAGTTGAGAAATAAATGCTGCTATAGCAACTCTAGCGAATCCTTCATTTTGAGACTTGCTTTGAAACTCAATTTTTACTTTGTTATCACTCATACTATTCACCTCCATTAAATAACTTTTAATGCTTCATCAACATTTTTATATTGTCTCACAATTTTATATAAACCAGATATCTCAAATACTCTATTAACTCCACTTCCTATATTAGTTACACAAAGCGTTCCACCTTTTGAATTGATTTTTCTCAATCTACCAATTACAGCCCCTATTCCTGAACTGTCCATAAATGACACTCTCTCAAAATTTAATATAACTTTTTTAATTTCATCTCTATCTATTCTATCATCAATTTTAACTCGTACCTCTTCTGCATTATGGTGGTCAAGTTCTCCAATTAAATTTACTATTAGTATATTGTTATGCTTTTCAAATCTTAGATGCATATATAACACTCCAAATACTACTTAGAGTGAGTCACCTCCTCATATACTCTTTAACATATTTTAACATATATGGCTTTTCAAAGTCAATTTGTATTTACATTTTTTACCATTGTGTAGCTCATATTATTTTAATATATATTTATAATAAAAAAAGGACTCTTACGAGTCCTAAAATTTATCTGATGTCTAGCCGTTGTAACACTCCCTTGTTCTATATAACAGGGAGCTAACAACGGACACGACCCTAGATTAACTCAGCTAAATTCAGTAGGAGATAAAAACTCCTACTGAATAAG
>JAFADP010000110.1 GCA_023424785.1 Bacillota bacterium | reverse complement strand
CATCAAAGAGAGAGGGAGTAGGTGAAAACCCTTATGATAAAGGTTTTGAAGGTAGCTTTTGAGCTTCTTTAGTGAAATAATAGTAGCTAAAGACGGTTTTCATAAATCGTTAGTAAATTAAGAGCCTATAGAGCATATTTTATGCAAGGTAGGAATAAAGGTGGTACCGCGAGTTTTCGTCCTTTTTGTGATGAAAGCTCTTTTTTTATTGCATGGAAATTTTTAATAATATTTTATTAGGAGGAATACTAATGGAACAAAATAAAGAATTAGCAACTACATATTCCCCAAAGGAATTTGAAGACAGAATCTATAAGAACTGGGAAGAAAAAAAATACTTTACACCAAAAGTTGATAAAACTAAGAAGCCTTATTCAATAGTTATGCCACCACCAAACATAACTGGTAAGCTTCACTTAGGGCATGCACTTGATAATACACTTCAAGATATGTTAATAAGATATAAGAGAATGCAAGGTTACTGTACTTTATGGGTACCTGGTGAAGACCATGCTTCAATTGCAACAGAAGTTAAGGTTGCTAATGAATTAGCTAAGCAAGGTTTAGATAAAAAAGAAATGGGAAGAGAAGCATTCCTTGAAAAAGTTTGGGAATGGTCTGATGAATATAGAGAAAGAATAAGAACTCAACTTAAAAAAGTTGGTGTTTCTGCTGACTTTACAAGAGAAGCTTTCACAATGGATGAAAACTTAGATAAAGCAGTAAAGCATGTATTTGTTAAGCTATATAATGAAGGACTTATATATCAAGGAAATAGAATAACTAATTGGTGTACAAAGTGTCAAACAGCTTTATCAGATGCAGAAATAGAATATGAAGAAAAGGATGGATTCTTCTGGCACATAAACTATCCATTAGCTGATGGTTCAGGAAGCTTAGAAATAGCTACAACAAGACCAGAAACTTTACTTGGAGATACTGCTGTTGCTGTAAATCCAAATGATGAAAGATTTAAACATTTAATAGGTAAAAATTTAATATTACCTTTAGTAAATAAGGAAATTCCGATAGTTGGCGATGATTATGTTGATATGGAATTTGGAACAGGTGCTGTTAAAATAACACCAGCTCATGATCCTAACGATTTCCAAGTAGGATTAAGACATAACTTACCTCAAATAAGAGTTATGGATGATAAGGGAATTATAAATGAACTTGGTGGAAAGTACCAAGGTATGGAAAGATATGAAGCTAGAAAGGCTATAGTTAAAGACCTTGAAGAAGCAGGATTACTTGTAAAAGTTAAACCTCATACTCATAATGTAGGAACTCACGATAGATGTGGAACTACAGTTGAACCAATGATATCTAAGCAATGGTATGTTAAGATGGAATCATTAGCAAAGCCAGCTATAGAGGTTGTTAAGGAAAAGAAAACTAAGTTTGTTCCAGAAAGATTTGAAAAAACATATTTTAACTGGATGGAAAATATTCAAGATTGGTGTATTTCAAGACAATTATGGTGGGGACATAGAATACCAGTATGGTATTGCCAAGATTGTGGAGAAGTAATAGTTCAAGAAGAAGCACCATGTACTTGTACAAAATGTTCTTCAAAGAATTTACAACAAGATAATGATGTTCTTGATACTTGGTTCTCATCAGCACTTTGGCCTTTCTCAACATTAGGTTGGCCAGAAAAAACAGAAGACTTAGAATACTTCTATCCAACAAGTACATTAGTTACAGGATATGATATTATATTCTTCTGGGTTGCAAGAATGATATTCTCAGGACTTCATAATATGGAAGAAACTCCATTTGATACAGTTCTTATACATGGTATCATAAGAGATTCTGAAGGAAGAAAAATGAGTAAATCTCTTGGAAATGGTGTTGATCCACTTGAAGTAATTGATGAATATGGTGCAGATGCATTAAGATTCATGTTAATTACAGGTAATGCTCCAGGAAATGATATAAGATACTATCCAGAAAGAGTTGAATCTTCAAGAAACTTTGCAAATAAGATTTGGAATGCTTCAAGATTTGTTATGATGAACTTAGATAGAGAATTAATGAATAAAGAATCTAATAATAAAGATTATTCTCTTGCAGATAAGTATATATTATCTAAGATGAATTCATTAGTTAAAGAAGTTACAGAAAACATGGATAAATATGAACTTGGTATTGCAGTTCAAAAGGTTTATGACTTTATGTGGACTGAATTCTGTGATTGGTATATAGAACTTGTTAAGCCAGTATTATATGGTGAAGATGATAAGGCTAAGGGAAGAGTATACAATGTACTTTACACTGTATTAACAACAGGACTTAAGCTACTACATCCTGTAATGCCATTTATAACAGAAGAAATATACACTCACTTAACATTAGAAGAAACAATAGTAAATACAGAATGGCCAGTATTTGATGAAGCTTTATATAATGAAAAAGCTGAGAAAGATATGGAATATGTAATTGAAGCTATTAAGAACTTAAGAAATGTTAGAGCTGAAATGAATGTACCACCTTCAAGAAAAGCAAAGGTTATTTGTATTATTGGAGAAGAAGCAAAAGAAGCATTTACTGCAGGAGTTTCTTATATAGAAAAACTTGCTTCAGCTTCAGAAGTTGAGTTTATATCTTCAAAGAACGAAGTTCCAGAAAATGCAGTATCAGTAGTTGTTAAGGGTGGAGAATTATTTATGCCACTATTAGACTTAGTTGATAGAGAAAAGGAACTTGAAAGATTAAATAAAGAAGTTAAGAAGTTAAATGGTGAAATAGAAAGAATAGATAAGAAGCTAGGAAATGCAGGATTTGTTGCTAAGGCTCCACAAGCAGTTGTTGATGGAGAAAAAGCAAAGAGAGAAAAATATGCAGAAATGCTAGCTGCTGTACAAGAAAGAATTGCAGCATTAAATTAATAATGCAAATAAAGTTTTCTTAATGAAGTTATATTAATTAGCAAAAGATTAGGGTATGGTCGGGCTATGGATAAGAAGAATGTTTTTAAGGTTATTATTGGAAGTTTAATTTTATTAACAGTATTTTTTGGTATTATCTTCTTTTTTGGAGGAACAATTTTATTATTTTTAGGATTGCATTATGATAGTATATGGGATTTAGTTAAGTTCTTTATTATATACTTTATAATAGGGATACCATTAGATTTTATTATAGAATTTTTATTTGCTATATTAAAGGCTTTTACTTTTTTAACTAAGTTACAACGTACATTACTTTCATTTGTTATAGATGTACCTATAAATATGTTAGTAGTTGGATTATTACAATCTATTATTGATGGAGTTTCTTTTTCTGTTTTAACTGCATTTTTATTTGCAGTAGTATGTTGGACTATTAATCAACTAGTTGAAAGAGAAAAAAAGTCTGAAGAACTTTAAAATTATTTATATTGAATTTTTAATGGCATTGCATTTATATTTGCAATGCCATTATTTTTAGTATCATAACTTAAAAT
This sequence comes from Bacillota bacterium, assembly GCA_023424785.1. GTDB lineage: Bacteria > Bacillota > Clostridia > Clostridiales > Clostridiaceae > Clostridium. The sequence continues at coordinate 932 of JAFADP010000110.1, read as the reverse complement.
AGTTCCATAGTATATAATAATTATTACTTTTAAGGTGGTTATGGGATTGAAAATTGCAGTTAGAGCAGGCCATAATTTTACTGTTCCTGGTGTTTGTGGAATTATTGATGAGACCATAGAGAGCAGAAATATTAAAGATGAGATATTAAAGAATTTAATAATTTTAGGATATGAAGTTTTAGACGTTACTTCTCCTAATAGTTATAATACAATAACTTCAGATTTATGCTATGGAGTTAATAGGGCTAATGAATGGGAAGCAGATATTTTTATAAGTATTCACTTTAATAGGGCATATAAGTACTATAATGGAGCAATTGGAAGTGAAGTTTGTGTTTATGATGTATTTAATGAGGCTGAAAGGGTTGCAAAGAGTCTTGGAAGTCTAGGATTTAAAAATAGAGGGCTAAAACTTCGAAAAGAGCTTTATGAATTAAAACATACCTATATGAAAGCAATGATAATAAAAGTATGTTTTGTAGATGCTAGTTTAGATGTAGAAACATATAAAACTTTAGGAGCTGAAAAAATAGGAAGTTGTATAGCTAAAGCTATTGTAAATGAAGATAAGGATATAAGTAATAATAAAGAGTGTGAAGGTAATCAATGGATTGTAAGGCTTCAAGAAGAAATAAATAATCAAGGGTTTAAAGAAATTTATATAACAGGAATATTAGATGATGACACATTACTATCATGTCCAGTAGTGGCATATGGAGCAAGAGGAAATATTACAAAGATAATACAAGAAAGGCTTAATGTTTTAGGATTTAATACTAATGGTATAGATGGTTATTTTGGAGATATGACTTTAAAATCAGTTATAGAATTTCAAAGAATACATGGACTTTTACCTGATGGAAAAGTAGGACAAAATACATGGAAATTTTTATTAGAATAGTATATATAAATTAAAGTAGATGATGAATATA
>JAFADP010000008.1 GCA_023424785.1 Bacillota bacterium | reverse complement strand
TTTATTTTCTTCTTCAATCTTATTATTTTCTTGAGATAAAGTATTTATTTTTTCTTCTAATTCACTGCTTAATCCTCTTATATTTTTATCATTAGACTCTTTTTCAGCTAATAAACTCTCACACTTTACTCTATAAACCTTAACTTCATTTTCAAGCTGTTCAACTTTTTTCTCTAGCAATTTACTTTTCTTAGTTGATTCATATGCTTCTGTATCAGCCTTATGCAACTCATCAGCAATGTTAATAGCAGCTAAAACCCCTGCATCTACTGAACTCAAAGCTATATTTTTAGCCTTTGTTTGTCTTATTTTTGCATCTACATATTCTGCAACGTCCTTTAAATATTGCTCATCATCTTTTCCTTTTAAGTTATACTCTCTGCCATTTATTTTAACCGTAACCCTAATCACTGCTAACACCTCACATTGTCTTTATATTACAATTATATTTAACTTTATATTATAAAACAACCTTATCATAAATATAATTTTAATAAACTCTTTATTAATAGCTATCAAGCTTTAATTAATTTTAATAAATATTACTAATAATTATACATAATATTACTCATTTTCTTTTGTTAATAATAACATAAAACGAAACTTATTCAGTAGGAGTTTTTATCTCCTACTGAATTTAGCTGAGTTAATCTAGGATCGTGTCCGTTGTTAGCTCCCTTTTATATAGAACAAGGGAGTGTTACAACGGCTAGACATCAGATAAAATAAACCTCCATATAAACAAATTTTATTAATTTGTCTATATAGAGGTTAAATATTAGAATATTTTTACTATCTTAATTGCGCACCTAATTTATACTCTAGACTCTTAAGTATTTTATCATGAACCTTATTTACATCTTCATCTCTTAAAGACTTCTTAAGATCTCTATAAACTATAGCATATGCCATACTCTTCTTTCCTTCTTCTATTTGTGCACCTTTATATATATCAAATAAGTTAACTTTTTCTACTAAAGCTCCACCAGCTTTTCTTATAGTTTCTTCTATATCTCCTGCCAATACTGAATCATCAACTAATATAGCAATATCTCTAGTTGCAGCTGGGAACTTAGGAATTGGTGTGTATACCTTCTTTGTATCTGCTGCTTCATATAATGCATCTAAGTCTAATTCTGCAATATAACATGGAGTATCTAAACCATATTCTTCTTCAACATCTGGATGTATTTCTCCAAATACACCTATTTGCTTTCCTCTTAATTGAAGCGCTGCTGTCTTTCCTGGATGGAAAGTAGGATTTTCACTTTCACGTACAAACTTAGCTTTCTTTATTCCAAGTCTATCTAAAACATTTTCTACTACTCCCTTAAGATCAAGGAAATCACATTTTCCATACATACCTAATGTTAATATATTCTTTTCTGTAGGAAGCTCTGTTTCTACTTCATTCTTTATATATACTTTTCCTATTTCAAATAATCTAACATAATCATTGCTTCTTGCATAATTTCTACCTAAACAATCCATCATTGATGGTAAAGTAGAAGTTCTCATTACTGAGTAATCTTCTCCTAAAGGATTCTTTATCTTAACTACATCTCTTAATGGAGAATCTTGTGATAATTTAATTTTATCAAATACCTTTGGTGATACAAATGAATAAGATACAGATTGATTTAATCCTGAAGCTATTAATGCATTTATTACTTCTTCTTTTAATAAATCATTCTTATGTTTGCTATCTCTATTTGTTGTTACATCAAATACTGTTGTTGGTATTTTATCATATCCATAAATTCTAGCAACTTCTTCTGCAATATCTTCCTTAATAGCAAGATCTATTCTAAAAGTTGGTAATTTAATATTTAAATCTTCACCATTAATTTCAGTACTTAAATCTACTAAATCTAGGCATTTCTTCATTTCTTCTTTAGTTAATGAAGTTCCTAAGAAAGCATTAATCCAACCTGCATTTACTGTTATATGTCCTTCTTCCTTCTTGCATGGATAAACATCTATAGTTCCTTCCATAACATCTCCACAATTAAGTTCACAAACTAATGCACAAGCTCTGTTTATTGCAACTTCAGCTAAATTTGGATCTATATCTTTTTCAAATCTTCCTGATGCTTCTGTTCTTAAATTTAATAATTTTGAATTAACTCTTATATTTGTTCCGTCAAAGTTAGCAGCTTCAAAAATAACTTCTGTTGTATCATCCTTTATTTCTGAATCTAAACCACCCATAATACCAGCTAATCCTATAGTTGTTTCATTATCTTTAATACATAAGAAGTTAGAATTTAATTCTCTTTCTACTTCATCTAATGTAGTAAATTTTTCTCCATCTTTTGCTGTATCAACAACTATCTTTCCTGAAGCTATTTCTCTGCTATCAAAAGCATGCATTGGGCAACCAATTTCTAACATTACAAAGTTTGTAATATCAACTATATTATTTATTGGTCTAACTCCAGCTTCTAATAATCTTTCTTGCATCCAAGCTGGTGATGGTGCTACTTTTACATTCTTAACCTTTCTTGACATATATCTATTACAAAGGTCACTCTTTATTTCAACTGTTAATTCATCATTAATATTATCACTACAATTTGTCTTGTATTCTAAGTTTGGCATATTATATGTAGTTCTAAGACCTGCTGCAGCCTCTCTTGCCATACCTATCATACTTAAGCAATCTGGTCTATTTGATGTAATATCAAAATCAAGAATTGCCTTGTTTAATCCTAAATATTCTTTTACTTCCATTCCAACTGGAGCATCTTCTGGTAAAATCATAAGTCCATGAACTGGTTCATCTCCTGCTATTCCAAGTTCTTCTTCAGAGCAGAACATACCATTTGATACTACCCCTCTCATTTTACCTTTTGTAATTTGAGTTCCATCAGCTAGTGTTGACTTATGAAGAGCTACAGGAACCTTATCCCCTTCCTTCATATTAGTAGCAGCAGTAACTATTTGAATTACTTCTGAACCGATATTAACTTGACAAACACTTAATCTATCTGCATCTGGATGTTTTTCTATTTTTTCTATATGGCATACAACAACCTTCTTTATTACATCACCTTGCATTATTACTTCTTCTAATTGTGAACCTGTTAAAGTTAAAATATCTCCAAGTTCTTGTGGTGTTACATTTATGTCTACATAATCTTTTAGCCAATTATATGGTACTTTCATTTTATCTATATCCTCCCTTTAGAATTGATTTAAGAATCTCATATCACTTTCGTATAATAATCTAATATCATCTAATCCATAGCTAAGCATAACCATTCTATCTATACCGAATCCGAAAGCAAATCCACTGTATTCTTCTGGATCTATGCCACAACTTCTTAATACATTTGGATGAACCATTCCACATCCTAATAATTCAATCCATCCTGATCCTTTACATACATTACATCCCTTTCCTCCACATACAAAACATGTAGCATCCATTTCAGCAGATGGTTCTGTAAATGGGAAGTGGTGTGGTCTAAATTTAGTTTTAACCTTATCTCCAAACATTTTCTTTGTGAATAATTCTAATGTTCCTTTTAAATCTGCAAAAGTAACTCCCTTAGCTACTACTAATCCCTCCATTTGATGGAATATTGGTGAGTGAGTTGCATCTACAGAGTCAGCTCTATAAACTTTTCCTGGAGAAATCATCTTTATTGGTGGTTTTTGTTTTTCCATTGTTCTTACTTGAACACCTGAAGTTTGAGTTCTTAAAACTATATTATCATTTATATAGAATGTATCTTGTTCGCTTCTAGCAGGATGATTCTTTGGAATATTTAATGCTTCAAAGTTATAATAATCAAGTTCAACTTCTGGACCATCTTCTATTGTAAATCCCATAGAAATGAATATATCTTTTATTCTCTCTATTGTTAATTCTAATGGATGTCTTTTTCCTATAACATTTTTATTTCCTGGAAGAGTTATATCTATAATTTCGCTTTGAAGCTTTTTATTTTTTTCTTCTTCTTTAATTTTCTTTATAGCTTCTTCTAATTTTTCTTCAACAACTTTTTTAACATCATTAACTAACTTACCCATAACTGGTCTTTCTTCCTTAGATAAGCTACCCATGCTTTTTAAAATAGTAGTCAATTCTCCCTTTTTACCTAAGTACTTTACTTTAATTTCTTGAAGAGCTTCACTTTCTTTAGCTTCTTCAATTTGTCTTAAAGCAGCTTCTTGAATTTCATTTAACTTATTTTTCATTTTTTAATCTCCCTTCTTTATTTTTGCAATAAAAAAACCGTCCCTAAAAAGGGACGGAAATATCCGCGTTACCACCCTAATTGGTTTTGTATATAATACAAATACCCAACTTAAATTAAATTAACGGTTTTAACCGCTAGCTACTACTATAAATTCATAACTAGAACTCCTGAGGGAACTTCAATATAATCTCCTTTAAAGTAGCTTTCAGTCCAAGACTACTTCTCCCTGAAAATTTAATTATACCTACTCTCTCAATCATAGTTTGTAAATATTTTATTACTTTTAAATTATACAGATGTTTTCCTAAAAATTCAACTTATTTTGCCTAACTTTTTCATATAAAATTATAGACGTTGCTATAGCTACATTTAGTGACTCTGCACCACCTGGCATAGGTATCTTTACCTTTTTATCACATAATGAATAAATTTCTTCACTTACTCCATTCCCTTCATTACCAACAGAAACTATTACCTTTCCGCTTAAATCTTCATTAAAGAAATCTTTATCACCTTCAAGAGATGTAGCAAGTAATGAAAATCCTTTATTACATAAACTCTTAACTATAGAATTATTCTCATCATCCATAAGTATAGGTATGTAAAATAAAGACCCCATGGTTGCTCGTATTACTTTTTCATTATATATATCTACAGTTCCTTTAGATAATATAATTCCATCTACTCCAGCAGCATGTGCTGTTCTTATAATTGTCCCTAAATTACCTGGATCCTGTACCTTATCACATAGCAGATAAAAGTTTCCGTTATCATTTATCTTATATTCCTTCATCTTAACTACAGCAATAATACCTTGTGGCTTCTCTGTATCACTTAATTCCTTAATTAAATTATTGTCAACTTCATATATCTTTATATTATCATCTAAATAATCTGTTAAGTATTCATCTATTTTACTAACTTTATCACTACTAATAAAAATATACTCAACATTTATTTTAGCTTTTAAAGCTTCTTGAATAAGTCTAAAGCCTTCAATTATATATTTAGAACTCTTAGTTCTTCCTCTTCTATCTTTTAGCTTTTTTGTCTCTTTATATAGGCTATTATTTTTACTTTCTATATAAAACAAGTGTTACACCTCTATCTCTACTAACCTTTTCTTATTATTACGCCTTCTAAGCTTCCTAATGCTTCTGCTGATCCAATAGCAACAATTATATTTCCTTTTTCTATAATATCATCAGCAGCTGGATTCAAGTTTACCTTTTCTCCATTCTTTATTGCCATAACATTTATGCCATATTTTTTTCTTAAGTTAAGTTCTGCTAAAGCTTTTCCTCTCCATTCTTTAAGTGCTTCTATTTCCATTATGCTATAATCTGGAGACAGTTCAATATAATCAAGTATACTTGATGATGCTATATTATGTGCTACTCTTACTCCCATATCTTGTTCTGGAAGTATAACTCTATCTGCACCAATTTTACGAAGAACCTTAGCATGTAATTCACCATTACCTTTTGCTATTATATATTTAACACCAAGTTCTTTAACAAGTAATGTTGCCATAATACTTGATTGTATACTACCACCTATAGATATTACTGCCACGTCAAAATTACTTAATCCTAATTGCTTTAATGCACCCTCATCTGTTGCATCTACTTGCACTGCATGTGTTACATCATCTGCAATATCTTGAATTAAGTCTTCATTCTTATCTATAACTAGTACTTCATTTCCTAATGAATATAATGTTTTAGCAACTGACTGACCAAATCTACCTAGTCCTACTATTACAAATTGTTTCTTACTCATTAAATCAACCCCTAACCAATTAATATCTTAGTTTCTGGATATCTGTATCCTTTCTTTTTTCTTCTATTAGTTAATGCTAACGCTACTGTTAAAGGACCTACTCTTCCCAAATACATAGTTACCATTATAATTATCTTTCCTATATCATTTAATCTTTGAGTAACTCCTGTTGTTAATCCTACTGTTGCAAATGCTGATGTTGCTTCATAAAGTAAATCTATAAATTTTTCTCCTGGTTGGGTAATACATAGTAACATAGTTACTCCTACTACTAAACTTAGAGCAATCATTAATATTACAAAAGCCTTATTTACTAGTGATTGAGAAAATCTTCTTCCAAAAGCCTCTATATCATCTCTACCTTTAAGAACACTTATAACTGTTAATAAAACTATACCAAAAGTAACAGTTTTAAACCCACCTGCTGTAGATCCTGGTGATCCTCCAATAAACATAAGTAATATTGTTAAAAACTTTCCGCCTATTGTCATTCCATCTAAAGATATACTATTAAAACCTGCTGTTCTAGGGGATATTCCTGAGAAAATTGAATTTATCACTTTATCTTTAAAAGTCATATTTCCTATTGTTTCTGGATTATTATATTCTAAAATAAAAATAAATACTACTCCAACTACAATAAGAATTCCGGTTATTGAAAGTGCAAGCTTGGAATGTGTTGATAATCTACGTGTCTTTCTAAACTTAAATAAATCTAATATAACAGTAAATCCCAATCCTGAAATTACTATTATAGCACTAAGTAATAATAATACTAATGTATTACTAGAATATGATGTTACACTACTATAATTTCCAAAAAGATCAAATCCTGCATTACAGAAAGCAGATATTGAATGGAATATACCATAACATATACCCTTAAGTACTCCAAATTCAGTAATAAATTGAGTTGATAAAATCAATCCTCCTAAAACTTGTACGAAAATAGTAAATATAACTATCTGTTCAACCATTTTAACTATACCTTTAATACTAAAGGTGTTCATAGCTTCTTGTATTATTAATCTATCTCTTAAGGTTATTCTCCTTTTCAATAGTATTGCCAATAAAGTGGTAAAAGCCATAAATCCTAATCCACCAATTTCAATTAAGATAATAATTATAGTTTGCCCAAAAGCACTCCAATAAGTTCCTGTATCTAATGTTACCAGTCCAGTAACACAAACTGCAGATGTTGCCGTAAAAAGTGAATCTAATAAGTTTGTATATTCTCCACTTGCTGATGATATAGGAAGACTTAGTAATATTCCTCCTACCAATATTAAAATTACAAATCCTAATGCTAATATTTGAACTCCGCTTAGCTGACCTTTTTTACTTTTCTCCCCATTAAAAAACATTTACAATCACTCCAAAAGCCTAATATTTTATAATTATTCTTTCCTTAATTATAAAAATAAATGCGACAAAAGTCGCATTTATCATATATCTTAAATATTTATTTTTAAGCGTTTATTTTACCCTTAGCTAATTCAACTAATTCTGCAAAAGCTTTTGGATCGTTTATAGCTATTTCTGATAACATCTTTCTGTTGATATCAACTCCAGCTAACTTTATTCCATTCATAAATTTTGAATATGAAAGACCATTCATTCTTGTAGCAGCATTTATTCTAGCTATCCAAAGTCTTCTATAATCTCTCTTCTTTAACTTTCTTCCAACGTAAGCATTTCTTAATGCTCTTATAACTGATTCGTTAGCAGTTTTAAATAACTTGCTCTTTCCACCGTAGTATCCTTTTGCAAGCTTTAATACTTTTCTATGATTTTTACGAGCGTTAACAGCTCTCTTTACTCTTGCCATCTTTTATAAGCCTCCTCTATTTAATCCTATAGGTATGGTAATAACTTCTTCATTACTTTTTCTTGAGTTGTTGAAACATATCCAGTCTTTCTTAACTTTCTAGTTCTCTTTGTAGTTTTCTTAGTTAAGATGTGGCTCTTGAAAGCCTTAGCTCTCTTTAACTTTCCTGTTCCTGTTTTTCTAAATCTTTTTGCTGCACCTCTATGAGTTTTCATTTTTGGCATGATAAAATTCCTCCTCTCTAATTATGCCTTCTTAGGCCCTAAGACCATGGTCATACTTCTTCCTTCTTTCTTTGCTGGCTTCTCTATTGTACATACATCTTCCAGCTTAGCTGCAAAGTTTTCTAAAATCTTTAGTCCTAGATGAGAAAGTTCCATTTCTCTTCCTCTAAATCTAACTGTGATCTTAACTTTGTCACCATCTAATAAGAACTTTCTTGCATTTTTAGCTTTTATTGAAATATCATGTTCCTCTATTGTAAGTGAAACTCTAATTTCTTTAATATTGATAACCTTTTGGTTCTTCTTAGCTTCTTTTTCTTTTTTAGATTGCTCATATATGAACTTTCCTAAATCCATTATCTTACAAACCGGTGGTTTTGCACCTGGTGATATCATAACTAAGTCTAATTCAGCTTCATCTGCTAATTTTTGAGCTTCTGAAGTTTTTAAAATCCCTAATTGCTTTCCATCGGTTGCTATAACTCTAACTTCTTTTTCTCTTATTTCTTCGTTAATAATATATTTTTTGTTAATAATTTTCACCTCCGAAAAACTGAACAGTGATAACAACAAAAAAAGACGGCATTAGCCGTCTGAAATTATCCTAATCACTCTAGATAAATTACCATACTAACTGCCATATGCGCTGTATGGTGAGAAACGGCTGTTTCTACTTGACGTTGATTATTATATCAATAATACTTTTTATTGTCAACATATTATTTGCAGAAAGTAACCTTATTCCCAAAAACTTTTACAATAGTATCAATAAACTCAACATTTGAACATTGTTCTTTACTGTGGATTATTATATGTTCTGGTGAATTAGTTATTAGTCCACTTATTATTACATCTTCCATATTTACATCTACACCAATTTTACAATCCTCTAACTCCTTTAAAAAATCTCCTAATATATCTTTACCCTCACCATCCGTTATAATATATCCTCCTAATGACTTAACTATTAAATTTACTTCTGGAAGTTTACTATCCTGAATATTTACAAAATACTTTAAAAGTTTTATAAATTCCTCATACTCTTTTTCTACCATATAATTTTCAACAACTTTGTCAACTATTACCTCTATGTGTTCCCTAAGTTCTTTCATTCTAAATACTATAAACCCATTTATATTAAATTCATTATTTTCCTCTATACATTCCCTTATTTTTTCAAGTATTATATTTATTATATTTGAGTAACTAATAAAATTAATATCATCTTCCCATCCATCTAATAGTAAAACTTTCATTATTTTCTCTTCTACTTCAAGGATTTCATTTTGCTTTAAGAAAAAATAATTATCTGTTAAGAACTCAAATAGTTCTTTTTTTCTATACTTTTCTATAATATTTTTATACATAATATTACTTACATATAATATTATTTTCTTTCTTATACTCTCATTATAACTACTATCATCACACATAACTTTAACTATATGTATATTTTTTTCTAAGCTTTCAACTAAACCTATACTAATGTCTTTTTTCTTTAACAACTCTTTTAACCCTTGTAGTTCTTCGATAAAATCTAGTTCTTCTGAATAAGCTAATTTAAGTACAAGCATGGATTTCACTCCCTTCTAATAATAGTATGCTTTAAAATTTTAGCTCTATTCACATTTTATATTTCTTTAACTATTGATTTTTTTTTAATAAAAGAGTACTTTATCATTAGAATATTTCTATATTAAAAGGAGTTAATCATGCATTGTTTTATTGATTATAGAACTACAAATGAAGAAATTAAAAATCTTCATTCATTAGGGTTAAAACCTATCAAAGTACCTAAAACTTCTTTAGTCTATGAGGCTATTAATGGTCATGTTGATATACAATTAAATATAATAAATAAAAAAGATAAATTAGTTATTATATCTAAAGATATAGATGAATCATTTATTTTTCAATTGAAAAAAAATAACATTAATTATATAAGATCTCATTCCTCTTTAACCTCTAAATATCCTAATGATATTATTTTAAATGGGTTAATTCTTGATGATTATTTTATTCACAACTTAAAATTTACTGATAAAAATTTATTAGAAAGTCAAAAAAATAAAACTCTTATAAATGTAAATCAAGGTTACACTAAATGCTCAATTCTACCTATTAGAAAAAAGCATATTATAACTAGTGATAATAATATAGCCAGTACCCTTCTTAATTATGATTTTGATGTCTTATTAGTTCCTCCTGGTGATATAATATTACCATCATTAAACTACGGATTTATTGGCGGTACTGGTGGAATGATTGATGAAAATACAATTGCCTTCTTTGGTGAACTATCACATTACGCTTACGGAGATGAGGTATATAAATTTTTATATAAGCTTGATGTAAAGCCTATAAGCTTAAGAAAAGGGAAACTCATAGACCGTGGAAGTCTATTAATCTTATAAGTTCTATATATTTTACGTAGAATAGGTAAAAAAGTTTCTTATTAAAATAAGGAGTATAAATTTAAATATTATAAAAAAAGGATTGTCTTAAACAATCCTTAGTAAACTTCACCCATCATAAGTGATGACATTACAGCAACTCCGCTAACACCACACTTTAATACATCGCCATAGTTTTTTTTATTTATTCCACCTATTGCGTATACAGGTATATTTATAGTAATACATATTTTCTTGAGCTCCTCTACCCCTTTTGGCTTTAAACCTTTCTTACAGCTTGTTTCATATATATGTCCATAAATAATATAATCTGCTCCTTTTCTTTCAACATCTATAGCTTCTTCAAGACTGTGAACAGAAACTCCTACTATCCCTTTAAAGTTCTTGTGTTTGTTTGCAAGAAAATCTTTATATGATAACTGTACTCCATAAGAGTTCACCTTATTAGCCACATTTATATTTGTGTTTATTATTAACTTAATACTACAATTACTTAATATACTTTTTACTCTTTTAGCCATTAATAATAACTCATCATCATCTAAATCTTTTTCTCTTAAAATTAAATACTTTAAGTTACTTTTTGAAATTTCGTCTATTCTTTTATAAAAGTCATGACATAAATTCCTATTAGTAACACCTATTATATCCATATTATAGAACTCCTACCCAATCTTTAAATATTGGTTCATACCCTATTTCTCTTAATGCTTTTCTTATTTCATTTTCATCTCTCGAGTCTGAAACATCAAACTGTACTTCTCCAGCTTCACTTTTACTCATAGTATGTCCACCTATAGATGTATCACTTCCTGCAGAAATTTTATTTATTCCTAAAGGAATTAGATTATCCCTAAATCCTTCTCTTTCTCTTGTTGATATGTTTAAAGTAC
>JAFADP010000007.1 GCA_023424785.1 Bacillota bacterium | reverse complement strand
AAAAAATGCTATTAAGAAAATGATTTAACAACCATTTTCGAAATAGCATTTTAAAATTATCTTAGTAGTTAACTATTTGTGCAAAATCTGCAGCAACTAAGCTAGCTCCACCAACTAAAGCACCATCTATGTCAGACATAGCCATTTGAGCTTTTATTGTGTTTGGCTTAACTGATCCACCGTATTGGATTCTTACTTTTTCTGCAACTTCTTTACCGAACATTTCAGCAACAACACCTCTGATTGCAGATATTGTTTCATTTGCTTGTTCATCTGTAGCAGTCTTTCCAGTTCCTATAGCCCAGATTGGTTCGTAAGCTATAATAACTTTTTCTGCTAATTCATTAGATAATCCTTCTAAATCAGCTTTTATTTGAGCTCCAACAACTTCGTTAGTTGTTCCATTTTCTCTTTCTTCTAAAGTTTCTCCACAGCAAAGGATTGGAGTTATATTGTGAGCAAATGCAGCCTTAACTTTCTTGTTTAAAGCTTCATCTGTTTCGTTGAAGTATTCTCTTCTTTCGCTGTGTCCTAAAACTACGTATTCTATTCCCATAGCTTCAAGCATTACTGGAGAAACTTCTCCTGTGAAAGCTCCGCTTTCTTCAAAGTGCATATTTTGAGCAGCTATCTTTATGTTTGATCCCTTAGCAGCTTCTAAAGCAGCGCTTAAACATACGAAAGTTGGGCATATAACTACTTCACAAGTAGCATCCTTTACTAATGGCTTTAATTCATTTATAACTTTAACAGCTTCTTCTGGAGTCTTGTTCATTTTCCAGTTTCCAGCTATAACAGGTCTTCTTGTCATTAAAATTCACCTCATAATTATTTTTATTTTTCAAAAGAATCCCAGCTGGCAATAGCTAGCTGGGCTTAATCCTTAACCAAATATAAAATTTGAAGGATTAAGTGGAAATCTTACTTTGTATTTTCTCGCTGGATAATTAATCCTTAGCTAAATATAAAATTTAGGGGATTACTTATCGTTTAATGCAGCGATTCCTGGTAATGTTTTTCCTTCTAAGAATTCTAGAGAAGCTCCACCACCTGTAGATATGTGAGTCATCTTATCTCCAAATCCTAATATATTAACAGCAGCAGCTGAGTCTCCTCCACCGATAACTGTTGTAGCATCTGCATCAGCCATAGCCTTAGCAACTGCTATTGTACCCTTATTGTAGTTTTCGAATTCGAATACTCCCATTGGTCCGTTCCAGATTACAGTCTTAGCATCCTTTATTGCATCAGCATATAAAGCTTCAGTCTTAGGTCCGATGTCTAATCCCATGAATCCTGCTGGAATGTTTTGTCCTTCTGTAACTGTAGCTTCAACATCCTTGAATTCTGCAGCTACTCTGTGGTCTACTGGTAATAAGAACTTAACTCCCTTAGCAGCAGCCTTTTCGATCATTTCCTTAGCGTAATCTAATCTATCATCTTCACATAATGAAGTTCCTATTTCATAACCTTGAGCTTTTAAGAATGTATAAGCCATTCCTCCACCAATGATTATTGTATCAACTTTTTCTAATAAGTTGTTTATAACAGCAATCTTATCAGAAACCTTTGATCCACCTAATATAGCAACGAAAGGTCTAACTGGATTGTTAACAGCTTCTCCTAAGAACTTTAATTCTTTTTGGATTAAGTATCCACATACAGCTGTATCTAAATAATCAGTAACACCAACTGTTGAACAGTGAGCTCTATGAGCAGTACCAAATGCATCATTTACAAATATATCTGCTAAAGAAGCTAATTCCTTAGAGAATTCTTCTACATTCTTAGTTTCTTCTTTTCTGCATCTAGTGTTTTCTAATAATATAACGTCTCCGTCTTTCATTTCTGCAACAGCAGCCTTAGCATTTGGTCCTACAACTTCCTCATCTCTTGGGAATTTAACTTCTTGACCTAACATTTCGCTTAATCTTGCAGCAACTGGTGCTAAAGATTTAGAAGCATCTTTTCCTAAGTGTGAGCAAAGTATAACTTTAGCTCCATTTGCAACTAAGTACTTTATAGTTGGTAAAGCACCGTTTAATCTATTTTCGTCTGTTATAACTCCGTCCTTTAGTGGTACATTAAAGTCACATCTTACTAAAACTTTTTTACCCTTAACTTCGATATCTTCAATAGTCTTTTTGTTAAAGCTCATTCTATTCACCTCATAAAATATTTTTCTACATTTTAAAATAGTCTGGCTTTATAGCCTTATACTACAAAACCAGACTTATTTTACTTTTAATACGTTCTACTAATTCTAAATCTTATAGACCAGCGAAGTATTTGATTGTTCTAACCATTTGGCTAGTGTATGAGTTTTCGTTGTCATACCAAGATACAACTTGAACTTGATATAAGTCTTCTCCTATTTGAGAAACCATAGTTTGAGTTGCATCGAATAATGAACCGTAAGTGATTCCTACGATATCAGAAGATACTAATTCTTCTTCAGTGTATCCGAAAGATTCATTTGAAGCAGCCTTCATAGCAGCATTTATAGCTTCCTTAGTAACGTTTGTTCCCTTAACAACTGCAGTTAAGATTGTAGTTGAACCAGTTGGAACTGGAACTCTTTGTGCAGAACCGATTAATTTTCCGTTTAATTCTGGAATAACTAATCCGATAGCCTTAGCAGCTCCTGTTGAGTTTGGAACTATGTTTACAGCTGCAGCTCTAGCTCTTCTGAAGTCACCCTTCTTGTGTGGTCCGTCAAGTACCATTTGATCTCCAGTGTAAGCGTGGATTGTTGACATGATACCTGATTGGATTGGTGCGAAATCGTTAAGTGCTTTAGCCATTGGAGCTAAACAGTTAGTTGTACAAGAAGCAGCTGATATTATGTTATCTTCTGCAGTTAATATATCTTGGTTTACGTTGTAAACAACTGTTGGAAGGTCGTTTCCAGCTGGAGCTGAAATAACAACTTTCTTAGCACCTGCATCGATGTGTGCTTGAGACTTAGCCTTAGATACATAGAATCCTGTACATTCAAGAACTACGTCTACACCGATTTCTCCCCATGGAAGTTCTGCTGCATTAGCTTTAGCATAGATCTTTATTTCTTTTCCATCAACAACAATTGAATCTTCCTTAGCTTCAACTGTTCCGTTGTATCTACCTTGAGATGAATCATATTTTAATAGGTGAGCTAACATCTTAGGATCTGTTAAGTCGTTGATTGCAACTACATCATATCCTTCTGCTCCGAACATTTGTCTGAATGCAAGACGTCCTATACGTCCAAAACCATTAATTGCTACTTTTACATTTGACATTAAAAATTACCTCCTAAAAGTTCGTCTTTATAAAAATTATTTTTATAAACTAATTAAATTATTTATTAATATTCTCGCTTAAGATGCGCAAGATTTCTCTTCCTGCACTTTCATCTGTCACAAGAACACTATTGCTATTATTAAGTTGTGTAGAAATAATTGAATTAACTTTATTTTTTCCACCAGCTACTGCTATATGTGTATTAATATTTTTTGCTTCATTAATATCAATACCTATTATAGTGGTATGAGATACAACTTCTGCATTTTTGTTAAAATAACATCCAAATGCTTCTCCAATTGCTCCCAACTCATCAAGTTTAATTATTTCTTCCTCTCCTGCTCCCCTTTTTTGCGCCATATGTTTAGCATTACCAATTCCATAAAGCATAATATCTGCCTTACGAATATAAGATACTACTTCACTTATGTTCTTCTCCTTTAATAATGTCTCTACAATATTATCAGATAAATTTTCTGGTATATGGAGCATTTTATAATTTCCATTAACTTTTTTAGCTAATGATGCTGCTAGTGTATTGGATTGAGTTTCTACATTTCTTCCCATTCCACCTCTAGCGGGAACTACCAAAATATTCGAAAAGTTGTTAGTCTTAGGAAATGCTTCTATAACTTCTTTTATAGTGCTTCCACCAGTTAAAGCTATTATATCGTTATCTTTTATAACATCTTTCAGGTATTTTGCACTTGCTTTTCCTAAATCTTTTATCACTTCTGGATCTTCTTCAATATTTCCAGGAACAATTATAACTTTTCTTACGTTTAGCAGAGATTTTATTTTTTCCTCAACTTCAGATAATCCTCTTATTTCATGAATAAATCCTTTAAGTTGATTAACGATTTCTTCTCCACCATTTGTTATTGTCATACCAGGTGTATGAACTTCAATTAATCCCTGTTCTTTTAAAAAGTTAATTTCAGTCCTTACTACTCTCTCACCTAAATTTAACTTGTTTGCTAAAACTCGTCTCCCTATAGGCTGATTATAGTATATAGTCCTTAATACATTGTATCTTTTTTCAAGAAGTTCTACAAGTTCAGGAATTATTCTCTTTTGTAGTCTTAATATTTCCTGCAACTAAAACACTCCTTTGGACATTATAAGTCCCATATCATATTATCATGTCCCACATACCTATTATAAATCAGAAATAGAAATTTTAAAAGGGTTTCGGAAAAAATTTTTTAATTTTTTATGAAATATTATTATATTATAGATTTTATTAGGCATATATGAAAAAAGAGTATTATATTAATACTCTTTAATGTTAATGTTTCCTATTATCTTATTTTTTATTCTGATACAAAAAATAATCCTGCTGCTTTCTTACCAGAATGTATAGCAACTGTACATCCAACAGTTGTTTCTATAAACTCTATATCATTTTTAATTAAATATTCTCTTAAAGGCTTTGTTATTTCTTCCATGTCTACATTTACCAATATTACAGGTACATCCTTGTTGGATCCAAATTTTTCAATGTCATCAAGTATTCTTTTTACTGCTTTTTTACTTCCCCTAACCTTATCCTTTACTGACATTAATCCATCTTTAACTTCAAGAATAAGCTTTATTCCAAGTATTCCAGTTACTACACCTACAGTTTTTGATATTCTTCCGCCTTTTATTAAATTATCTAAAGAATCAAAACTCAATGATGAATTTATTTTGTTTTTTGTTTCTTCTATATCGTTAATTATGTAATCTATTGTTAATCCTTCTTCTATAAGCTTAGCTGCTCTTAATACTAACACTCCAAGCCCTGCACATGTAGTCTGAGAATCTATTATATGAATTTTATCATATTCAATCATATCTTTTGCTAAACAAGCCGATTGATAAGTACCACTCATTGCAGATGACATAAGTATTAAAATAAGCTCTTCATTATTTTTTTTAACTTCTTCAAATACTTCTAAAAATCTACTTGGAGTTATTTGAGCTGTTGTTGGAAAAACGTCCCCATCTTCTATTTTCTTAAATAATTCTTCTTGATTTATTTCAACTCCATCTAAATAACTTTCTTCTCCAAAGTTTATTAATAATGGTAATACATCAATATTATATTTTTTTAATATATCTTTAGGTAAATCACAAGTGCTGTCTGTAACTAACTTTATGTTTGTCATATCTTCCTTCCTTCCTCTTACTTCATATTAGGAAAACCTATTTGTCTTAATCCTTCGTATACTATTATTGCTACTGTATTAGATAAGTTTAAACTTCTAGTACTACTATTTATCATTGGTACTCTTATATTTTCCAATACTTCATGTATTTCTTTTGGAACTCCTGCTGATTCCTTACCAAACATTATAAAGTCTCCTTCTTGAAATTCAGCTTCATCATAATGTTTACTACCATGAGTACTAGATAGGAATATTCTCTCATTTCCATATTTTTTCATGAATTCTTCATAACTTTCATGCACCTCAAGATCTAGATCCTTCCAATAATCTAATCCAGCTCTTCTCAAATGCTTTTCATCCAACTCAAAACCTAAAGGTTTTATTAAATGTAATTTACAATTTGTTAAAACGCAAGTCCTTGCTATATTTCCTGTGTTTTGTGGTATTTCTGGTTGATATAAAACTATATTAAAATTCAAAACAATGACCTCCACTTAAGGATTTTAATTATTATAATTAA
>JAFADP010000170.1 GCA_023424785.1 Bacillota bacterium | reverse complement strand
ATGTCTAGCCGTTGTAACACTCCCTTGTTCTATATAACAGGGAGCTAACAACGGACACGACCCTAGATTAACTCAGCTAAATTCAGTAGGAGATAAAAACTCCTACTGAATAAGTTTCGTTTTATTTATTCTAATATATCATATACTAAATACTACTACAATATAAACTCCACAGGTTTATGTAAACTTATTCCATATTTGTTTACTATACAAGAATATACAAAAATATCTACTCCATTTTTATATGCTGTCCTTAAAGCATCTGCAAACTCTGGATCTGTTTCATCATTTGGAGAAAATTGTACTACATTTTCAAGTTGTATTAAAAATAATACTCCTGCACCTCTTCCACTTCTCTTAACATCAATTAATTCTAAAAGATGCTTTCTCCCTCTTTCTGTAGGTGCATCTGGAAATCTGCATTTACCATTTTCTTCCAAAGTAACTCCCTTTACCTCTAAATAGTATTCTTCTCCATTATCATTTGAAAGTTTAAAATCAAATCTGCTTTTCCCAAAAGTTTTCTCACTTAGTATATTCGTATAATCTTTTAACTTATCCACAACCTTATTCTCTAAAGCCTCTCTTACAACTTTATTAGGTACTTGAGAATCTATACTTATTAACATATCTCCTTTATATGCAGCTATTAAATCAAATTTAGTTTTTCTATTAGGATTGTTTTCTTCTCTTAAAAACACTTTACATCCTGGAACTAGTATTTCTCTACATCTTCCAGTATTAACAACATGTACAGTTATTTCTTCTCCATTATAAAGTACTGTTGCATTAAATCTATTTGGTCTATTTATGAATGTTGCTTCATATATATTTTTATTATAATTCATTTATCTTCTCCTAGCTTATACACATTATCCACAGAAATAATCCACAGATTTGTTAATTATGTTAACATTTTTCATATATATTTATTTTTAACTTGTATATTATTTTAATTTATATTTATTTTTTATTTCAATTACTTTATATTGTTAATATAAAATAATTATACATAATATATTGTGTCAAGAACTTTTTATATTTTTTAAAACTTATCCACATTTTTAGTAAAGTTATTAACATTTTTCACAACCCATTACAAATACAAGCCTGTAGCTGTGGATAACTATAAATATATATCCACATTTATATTTCTCCTTGTTTCTAATTCACCCATATTCCCACCCCATACTATTTTTTATCTTTATTGTTTTTATTATACGTCTTTATTATTAGCTATTTCTCAATATTCACTAAAAAAAGTGTAATTTTATTAATTTATAGAGATATAAACACTCTAATTACATTAATAAACATTACACTTTCTAAAGTTCTATACTAATTTTATTATATTGCCCATTTCTTATCTGCAGTAAAGTTGATATTTAACCACTTATTTAGCTTTATATCTTTCATGCTTTTATAGACATATTCTCTAACTTTATCCATTTCTTCAAGCTTTCTCAATTTTGACTCTTCATTAAATATAAAATCTATTTCTATTCTTAATTCTCTTCCTACCTTACTTACTCTTGTTATAGATTGTTCAAAGTTATATTCTTCTTCTACATCTTTAACTATTGTATAAATTTCATCATTTATATCCTTGTCAGCATTAGTATTTATTATTTCTTTTAAGCTACTTAATAATGTTTTAATTGGAACTCTAATAAATATACCTGATGTAATAATAACCATAAGTGGATCTATATATTTTGATAAGTATGCAAGTGGTGTTAAATTTAATATTAAACATATTCCAAATCCAACAAGTACAGCAATACTTAGTAATGTATCCATAAGCCATTGATTGCTTTCAGCTTTTACAATAGCAGATGTTGTTTTTCTTCTTTTACTTGATAAAATACCATAAACAATTGAACACCCAATAGATGAAATTAAAGAATATCCTAGTGCTAATTCTGTATTTACACTATTTCCTCCTGATATAATTTCTTTTAATGCATTTATAAATGTAATACTACACATAACAGTTAATACTATTGAATTAAATGCAACTGCAAGAGGTTCTAAAACACCTTTTCCAAAAGGAAACTTTTCAAAATCACTTTTTGATATATAACTTGTAATATATATTCCTAATATTGATAAAAATAAACTAATTAATGAATACAAACCATCAAACATTATCATGCTAGACTTTATTGATATCCCCCATGCTACACCTAAAACAGCAAAAAATAAAGCACCTAAAGCTGAAAGGAATAACATGTTTTTTTCCGATTTCATTTTTTCCACCTCACAAAAATTCTTTAATAATATTATATTCTGTTGATAACTATACAACAACTCACTAAAAGGAGGATAAATTCATACTTTTAATAGATATAATATGTTATTGAATTTTATGGAAATATCGTAATAGTACTTAAAAAAATATATATTAGTACTAAAAAATCCTCTAAAAGTAAATAATCTTTAGAGGATTTCTTTTTATTATATGTTTTTCATTAAATTAACCATTTCAATAGCTGTTACAGCTGCATCATATCCTTTATTACCAGCCTTTGTTCCAGCCCTTTCTATAGCTTGTTCTATCGAATCTGTTGTTAATACTCCAAATATAACTGGTTTTTCTGAATCTAAGGATACTGTTGCTACTCCTTTAGAAACCTCTGAACATACATAATCAAAATGTGATGTTGATCCTTTAATAACTGCTCCTAAACAAATTACAGCATCATAATCTGAATTTTGAGCCATCTTCTTTGCAACTAGCGGAATTTCAAATGCTCCTGGCACCCATGCTAGTGTTATATCTTCTTCATTTATACCATGTCTTTTTAATGCATCTACTGCACCACCAACTAATTTTGAAACTATAAATTCATTAAACCTTCCTGCTACTATTCCTATCTTAATACCTTGTCCAATTAAATTTCCTTCTAATAACTTCATCTTATCTCCTCCTAATATTCTAATAAAATTTATCTGATGTCTAGCCGTTGTAACACTCCCTTGTTCTATATAACAGGGAGCTAACAACGGACACGACCCTAGATTAACTCAGCTAAATTCAGTAGGAGATAAAAACTCCTACTGAATAAG
>JAFADP010000167.1 GCA_023424785.1 Bacillota bacterium | reverse complement strand
GTATCATCAGATGATTTAGAAATTTTAAAAACATTACCTAATTTTAAAACTTTAATAGAGAAAGGAAGCTTAATAGAAAATGTTCAATCTATTTATCCTACCTTAACTTATCCAGCACATGCAACTATAGTTACAGGAAAATATCCTAAAAATCATGGAATTATTGATAATACAAAATTTAAATTAAATGATTTAAATCCTAATTGGTATTGGTATAGAAAAGATTTAAAGGGAGATACCTTATATGATAAAGCTAAAGAAAAAGGATATACTACTTGCTCTATTTTATGGCCAGTTACAGGAAGAAGTTCAATAACTTATAATTTGCCTGAAATTTTTCCTACTAAGTCTTATCACAATCAAATTTTAATGTCTGCTTATTCTGGTTCACTAAAGTATCAACTAGAACTTAATAAAATGTTTGGTAATATTAGAAAAGGAACTACACAACCAGCCTTAGATGATTTTGTTTTAGAATGTGTAAAACATACTATATATAAGTATACTCCTAATTTAATGTTAATTCATTTTACTGACGTTGATACAAATAGGCATAATTATGGATATGGTAGTAAAGAAGCTAATGATGCACTTTTAAGACATGATAATAGACTTGGTGAAATAATTAAAGCTTTAAAAAATAAGAACATATATAATAATTCTACCATTGTTGCCTTAGGTGATCATAGTGCATTAGATGTATCTAAAAGTATAAGACTAAATAAATTATTTTTAGATAATAACCTAATTAAGGTTAATAATAAAGGAAAGATTATAGATTATAAAGTAATAAGCAAAAGCTTAGATGGATCTTGCTATATATATTTTAAAGATAAAAGCTGTATTGATAATGTTAAAAATCTCTTAGATGAATATAAAAAACAAAATATTATAGATTTTGTTTTAGATAATAAGAGAATAAAAATTGCAGGTGGAGATACAAATGCAGATTTAATGGTAGAAGGAGCTTTAGGATATTATTTTATAGATGACTTAAATGGAGATATAATAGAAAATATTGAAACTAAATCTATAGGTAAAGTTAAGCATATGTATAAAGCAACTCATGGATATTATCCTGCTAAAGATAATTATGGTACATTTTTTGTAGGATGTGGTTTAGGATTTAAAGAAGGAATTACTATTCCTAATGGAAAAATAATAAATCATGCACCTACTTTAGCTAAAATATTAAACATTAGCTTAGAAAATATAGATGGAGAAGCTGTAGATGAAATATTAGAGCTTTAAATACAAAAAAGGGGGAGTAAAAATTTGAGTAAACTAACAAAAAGAGAGTTAAGTTGGGCATTTTATGACTGGGGAAATTCTGCATATTCAATGACTATTACTTCAACTATACTTCCAATATATTTTAAAATGGTAGCTACAAGTGGAGGAATGTCTTCTTCTACTTCAACAGCTTTCTGGGGGTACACCATATCCTTATCTACTCTCATTATTTCACTTTTAGCACCTATACTTGGAACAATTGCAGATTATAAAGGAAATAAGAAGAAGTTTTTTAAATGCTTCTTTTTATTAGGTACTATATCTACTATATTATTAGCATTTGTTCCATCAAATAAACCTATATTACTTTTAATAGTATATGGTTTTACTGTAGTTGGCTTTGCTGGTGGGAACATTTTTTATGATGCTTTTTTAGTTGATGTTACAGAAAAAGAAAGAATGGATAAAGTATCTTCTATGGGATTTGCACTTGGATATATAGGTAGTACAATACCTTTTATTATTTCAATAGTAATAGTATTGTTATCTCAAAATGAAATTTTACCTATTTCTTTACCTTTAGCATGTAAACTATCCTTTTTAATAACAGCACTTTGGTGGGGAGTTTTTACTATTCCACTTCTTAAAAATGTAGATCAGAAATACTATATAGATAAAGAGCCAAAAGTAATAAAAAAGTCTTTTTCACGTTTATTTAAAACCTTTAAAAATATTAATAAGAACAAAAAAATATTCACTTTTTTAATTGCATATTTCTTTTATATTGATGGAGTTGATACAATAATAGGAATGGCAACATCTTATGGGACAGATTTAGGAATATCTATGACATCATTATTATTAATTTTATTATCAACTCAATTTGTTGCATTTCCTTTTACTATAATTTATGGGAAGCTGTCAGAAAAATTTGGTGCAAAAAAGATGCTATATGTAGGTATTATAACTTATACTGCTATATGCATATATGGCTACTTCTTAAAAACCATTTTAGATTTTTGGATTTTAGCTATAGCAGTAGGCTCTGTACAAGGTGGAATTCAAGCTATTTCAAGAAGCTACTTTGCAAAAATTATTCCTAAAGAAAACTCTAATGAATTCTTTGGATTTTACAATATTTTTGGTAAGTTTGCAGCAATAATGGGACCATTTTTAGTTGGTATAGTAACACAAATTACAGGAGAAACTCGAAATGGTATTATAAGCTTAATTGTATTATTTATTATAGGTGGATTTTTATTATTAAAAACAGAAAAAATAGAGACATTAATTAAAAACGTTGAGACTACTGCCTAATAAGCATTAGTCTCTTTTTTCATTTTCCCATATACCAGTATAAGGATTATAGTTACAAAAACCTCCTTTAGAAAGTTTATTATTTCCTTCTTTATTTATAGGTCTACAATCTTTACATACATATCTATACTCACAGTCTTTACATACTTCAATATTATCTTTAGAAATACTCCAAAAACTAGGAATAATATATTTATCTAAAAGCTCTTCTAAAGAGTAATTTCTAATATTGAAATCTTTATTAATAAAATCTTCTCCCATAATACATGGACTTATATATCCATCACAGCTAATATTAATCTTTCCAGTCCAACAGCTATTACCAGAATAATTTCTAATAAAATCTTTTTCACTAATTAAGTTAAAGTCTGCTTTAGTTCTAACTCTATTAAATTTATTTGATATATTTTTAGGTATTAAGTGATCTTTTGATTTTCCTATATCTCTAATAATATCTATTCTGCCCATAACACCTGTTAAGTCATATATAAATCTCTTAGTTTGTGAAATATTATTAACATTATAAGTCATAAGTACACTATTAGCTTGAACATAAACATTATTTCTTCTTAATTTTTTAATATTCTCAACTGTTAAATTAAAACTTCCTATATGTCCAGTAATTTTATTATGAATATTGCTTTCATTTGAATAAATGGATGTTACTACTTTAACTTTATTTTTTATAATGCAGTTTAATATATTATCACTTAATAATGATAAATTAGAATATAATACAATTTCGCATTTTGGTAACTTAAGATTTATATAATCTATAAGCTCTGTAATATGTTTAAATATTAATGGTTCTCCTCCTATTAATGTAATTCTTTCTACTTTATAATTAGTTAACTCATTAATTATATTTTTCCACTCATTTAAGTTAAGCAATTTTAAGTTACTATCTCTATTAGAATTACAATCCATATAACAATGGCAACACTTTAAATTACATGCTTTACGAAGTTCAAACCAAACATTATTAAATGTTTTATTAATAACTTTATTTATATTAATTTCTCCTGATTTAATTGGTATATCTGTAAATTCACCTAAGCTTCTATTTACTAAAATATTTAGAAAATCAATAAATTCATTTAAGTCTTCTTTTTTAACTATTGAATCTATTTTATTTCCATTAAGAATTGGTATTAAATATTTAACACTATTTTCATCTATAGAATAAACTTTATTTTCCTTTAAATTTTGTATTAGTCCTCTCTTTTTTCCACTTATGAGTACTGTTTTTTCTTTAAATTTGAAGTATTCTTTCATTTCATCACCATTTATTTTATTATAAACATTTTTTCGCATATTAATTTATTTTCAATAAAAATTAAGATCTTTTCTCTTTTTTACGACTTATATATAAAATTATATTTTATTTTACATTTTCTTCAAGAATGTTCTTTTAAAATATTTAATAAATATAAAATATTAACAAATTCATTTAAGTATGCTAAGATTAAATTAGACAAACTAAGGGGGAAAATTTATGATAGAAATTAAAGAAAACAAAGCTGAAGTTATGTTAGAAAAGTTAGAATTTGTAGAATTTATATTTTCTGCTGGTAGATTAATGTTTATATCAGTATTATTTTTCTTTATGTTATTTCAATCTAACTTAGAAATAAAAGTTAATACAGGCATACTACTTCTATCACATATATTACTTGTAGTTGGCTGTCATGGACTTAAATATGAAAGAAAATTTGGTATACCGTTTTATTACATTGGTATTATATTAGAAATAGCTTATTTTTTAGCTTCTTACATGTTAAATGAAAGCTTTCAAATAGCTGTATTAACTTTCTTTATATTACCTATACTTATTTCTATATTATTAATAACTACTAAATTATTAAAAAATAAGGAGCCTTAGGCTCCTTATTTTTTAATTAGTTATTTTTATATCTCCAACTCCAACTTCTAAGTTAAAAGTGTAGGTATTTTCTCCAGATGTTCTTGCACTTATATTACATTTACCTAAACCTGATTCTGTATTAAATTTAACTGGTGCATTTTCTGGTAAGGTAATTTTTGTACTTCCTACTCCACCTTCACAAGTTAAGTTTCCACCAACTTCTTTAATATTAATTATTGTTTCTCCAACTCCACCTTCAATATCCATATCTCCACATTTTTCATTTAAATTCATAGTTACATTTCCTACACCACAAGATAAATCAAGTTTGTTAAATACAACATTATTAATATTAAACTCTCCTGTACCACTTTCTACTTCTAACTCATTTACTTTTACATCATTTAAATCTCCAGTTCCTAATCCTATAGTAAAACTTAAGTCCCCATTAAAATTGCTTGGAATTAATATTTCATAATCTGATAAATCATTATTAACAACTTTCTTGCTACACTTTTCAACTATTTCTACTTCATCACTTTTCTTCTTATTTGTTAATCCTTTACTTGACTTTCCTAAATATCCTTCAACTTTTATTGTATCTCCATCATAATTTTTAATTTTTACAATAGCTGCATCTACTTCAATATCAATAGAATTTACACCTGAAATTTCATATTCTTCACTTACTTTTTCTCCATTTTTATTTGAAGTAAATATAGTACTATTATCTTCAAATCCTGTTTTTACAATACAAGAAACTAAGTTAAAAGATACTAATGTAATAGCTAATATACTTAATACTTTCTTTATCATTATGTAACCCCCATTTAATTTATATATGTTAATTATATATTATAATGGAATGTTTTATAAGTAAATATATATATTGTTATTTTATATAAAAATAAGATGCTACATAATTGCAACA
>JAFADP010000155.1 GCA_023424785.1 Bacillota bacterium | reverse complement strand
ATTTAATTCATTAGATACTAGTACTCTACAGCTATTGGTTATACTCTTAAAATAATCATTTTTAACTAAAAAGCTAATACTAATTCCAAATAAAATTATTAACACTAAGAGTGTAATTAAAAGCCTTGTTAGTGTTTTCTTTATGTAATTATTCACTGCAGTACTCCCACTTATATCCTACACCCCATACAGTTTTAATAGAATTTTTACCTACTTCCCCAAGTTTATTTCTTAATCTTTTAATATATACTGCTATGGTGTTTTCATCCATAAACTCACTAAGTCCCCATACTCCATCATATAATTGTTCCTTAGTAAATACTTGACCTGAATTTTTAGCTAAATAATTTAACACTTGAAATTCCTTTGTTGTTAAATCTACTTCAGAATCATTTAATATTACTTTATAGCTTTTAGAATATATTTTTAAATTACCGTAATCTATTACATCTTCACTTATTTCTTTATTTTGAACAAATCCAGCTCTTCTTAATTGAGCCTTTACTCTTGCTAATAGCTCCATTGGAGAAAATGGCTTAGTTACATAATCATCTGCCCCTACTCCAAGACATAATATTTTATCTGTTTCTCCTGATTTTGCAGATAACATTATTATTGGAATATTTGATTTTTCTCTTATTTTTTTACATACTGTAATTCCATCAATATTAGGTAGCATTATATCTAATATTACTAAAGATATATTATTTTCATTAAATATTTCTAAAGCTTTAACACCATCTTCTCCTATTACTCCTTCATAACCCTCAATACTTAAATAATCTTTTATAAGATTAGCTAAATCATTATCATCCTCAACAATTAATATTTTTTCCTTATCCATAGTTAATCACCAAATTTAATTTTTTATATTAAAGTTTAAGCCCAGTAAAAAACTTTACTGGGATTTTATCACTTATTATTTTAGCTTATTTTTCTTTAACAATCAATTTTTACCATGATCTTTCTTCTAAAAAGTTTTGTAATTTTTCTCTTCTTTCTTTAAGATTTTCTTCACTATACTTTCCTAAATTAATTTCTCCATCAAGTCTACCATCTTTAATATAAAGTATTCTATTTGCTCTTAAAGCTGATTTTATATCATGAGTTACCATTACAATAGATTGTCCTTTATCATTTATTTCGCTTAATATATCTAATACTACTTTTCCTGTAGATGAATTTAATGCTCCTGTTGGTTCATCTCCAAATATTACTTTAGGCTCATTTATTATTGCTCTAGCTATAGCAACTCTTTGTTGCATTCCTCCTGAAACTTCTGCTGGGTATTTATCCTTATGTTCATATAAATCTAAGCTCTTTAATAATTCTTCTACCTTTTTTTGAACTTCCTTTTTATTTTTTCTATTAGTCATAGCTGCATAACTTACATTTTCATAAATAGTTAAATCAGATAATAAATTTATTCCTTGAAATATAAAACTTACATCCTTATTTCTTATTTGCGCTGCTTCATTTTCATTAATTTTTGAAATATCTTTTCCTAATAGTTCAACCTTACCTGAAGTTGGATTATCCATTGTACTTAGTGAATATAATAAAGTTGATTTTCCTGAACCTGAACTTCCCATAATAACTGTAAAGTCACCTTTATAGATTTCTATATTTAAATTTTTTAATACATTAACTCCTGTTTTTCCTAAAATAAATGACTTACATAAATCCTCTGTTTTTATTAATATTTCTTTCATTGATAAATCCCCCTATTCTCTTATTAACTCAACTGTTGAAATTTTATTTATTGATTTATTACAAATGTGCATTGTTATTCCTATTAAAATAAAAGTTATTCCTACTAATACTAAAGTTCCAACTAAATTGTACTTAAACACATCAAATCCTAAAGATAATTCAATTAATTTTTTTGAAGTAAATGTAGTAAGTGAAACTCCAATTAATGCCCCTAATATTGCTAGTATTCCTATTCTATAATTACTTCTTCTTTTTATATATTTTGAAGTAAAGCCTAAGCTTTTCATAATTCCATAGTTCTTTCTATTATCTAAGTTATTTGTAGTTAATATATTTACTATGTTAATTACACCAAACATTAATATTCCAACTAATAATATTATTGAAATTGGTACAACAGTTTCTACTACTTGAGATGCATTATCTTTTAATGGTGAATATATTTTATCAATTGTAATACCATCAAATTTACTTTCTATATCCTTTTTCAATTCTTTATAATCATCTAGATTTTTTAGCTTTACAAAGGCAACATTACCATTAGACTCTCCAGCTAATGCATCCCTTGTTAATCTTAAAGTTTGTCCATTACTCATCATAGAAGAAAAACTTCCTACAATTAAAAACTCTCTTTCTTCTCCTTCAATATTTAATTCTATGTAATCACCTATGCTTAAGTTATTTTCTTGCATTATATTTATAGCTAAAGCTACTTCTTTATTGTTTCTTGGGTTTACCCCTTCTAATATTGAAAAATCCTCTTCATTAAACTCATTATAAACAGTAGCTATTAATGTTCCACCTTTAATATTATATTTGCTTATATCTATACCTACTTTATTTTGTCCAATTACATCCCAAAGATAATAATCTTTAACTCTATTATCATTATCTAAGTATTCTTTAATTTCCCCTATAGAATTATCAATATCACTAGGTGCTGCTATTACTAAGTCTCCACTTGCTGTTCCAAATATTTTATATAAGTTATTATCTAAGTTTAACATTGAATTTGCTATGTTAAGGAATAATGTTGATAAATAAAATACTAAAATAAACATTACTAATGTTATAAAGTTATTTTTCTTATATTTATAAATATCATTTATTGCCATACATATACTTGAACTATTATTTTTAATTAATGATTTCTTTATTTTTTTCTTTGATGATGTTAACCCAATATTTATTGCTTCAACAGGCTTTATTTTTTCAACACATCTTAGTACTCTATATACATTTATATATATTAATAAGTTAAATATTAAAAATATTCCTATTAATATTCCTAATGATGTTAAATCAAAGCTATATGTTCCTAAATTCTTAAAAACTATATTACAAAGGTATTTTATAATTGGAATAGATATTCCTATACCTACTAATGATGAAACTATTGATACTACCCCATATGCCTTTAAATAAATTCCTCTTATTTTCTTTGAAGAATATCCTATTGATTTATAAATTCCTATTGATTTATATTCTTTTAAAACATTATTTTTTATGTTAGATCTTAATATTAATATTAAAACTATTACTATTATTATTGCTGACATTAAACCTAAGCCACCAATTAAACTAGTTGATATCATTGCAGCTTGTATGTATAAATCTTTATTTACTACAACTCCCCCTATAGGTTCATTAATATATTCAACTAATTCATTTGATAATTTAGCTGAGTCGCCTTCACAATTCATAGTAATCATTTGAGCTGTTGGTAATGCTTTTAAGTTATTTCTTTCCTCTTCATTAACATATACATATAAAACTCCAATAGCTGTAGATGATTGATTAGAATCATTAACAATAGCTGATACTTTATATTCAATAGTCTTTCCATTACTATCAACAATTTTTGCTTTATCTCCAACATTAATATTTTTAAGATTAGCTGTTGTTGATGATATCCACATTTCTCCCTTTTGAGGAGCTATTTCACTTTTATTCCCTTCTACTATTTCAACTTTATTACTTAAGTTTTTCACATTATTAATTGGTATAACATAACTCATTAAGGTTTCATTTGCTTTACCATTAAAACTTAAATTAGTTGAAATAGAGTACATATTATATTCTTTATAATTCCTAACTTTTTCCCCCATTTCATCATACCAATTATTAGTTTTATCAATAACTGAATCACTTACTGTTACTATTTGTATATCTTGAGTGTCATCACCTTTATAATAATTTTGTGCAAATGTTTGTGATACACTTGTAACTACTGTACTTACACATATTAAAGCAATTGCTACAGTAAATATTATTCCTAATAAAAAGTATTGAATCTTTTTCTTTTTTATTTTACTTAACCACATTTTTATTTCCCCCATTCATATTACTTTTTCCTCTTTACACTTTTTATTATATAAAGTAAATCTTTAATGTTTATATTCTAATTCTTAATGAATTCTTACAAATTTTATATTTTCAATAAAAATTATTTTTTATTGCAACTTTTTGTTAATTTAATTAGTGTTATTAGTGAAAGGGGGAGTAATTGTTATGCATAACGAAAATGAATTAAGTATAGATTTAGATAAATATTCTAATATGGTATTTAGACTTGCTTTTGCAAGAACCAAAAATAGTCATGATGCTCATGATATTTTACAAGAAGTATTTATGAAATATATGAATAATAGAAAAAAATTTAATAATGAAGAACATAAAAAAGCCTGGCTTATAAAAACAACTATAAATTGTAGTAAAACCTTATTAACATGTGCCTGGTTTAGAAAAACTGTTCCTTTAGAAGATAATCTTGTAGATGAATTAAAAGAAAAAAGTGAAGTTTATTACGCAGTTTTAGAACTTCCTAAAAAATATAGGACAGTAGTTCACTTATTTTATTACGAAGATATGTCTATAAATGAAATTTCAAGCCTTCTTAATATTAATGAGTCTACAATTAAATCTCAACTTCATAGAGCTAGAAAACTATTGAAGGAAACTTTAAAAGAGGAGGATTTTTAATGTTTAAAGATAAATATAAAAAAGATAATGAGTTAATAAAACCTAATGATAAAAAAATTAATGAAATTAAAAATAATATTTTATGTAATTATAAAAAAAGTAAAAGAAAAACTCCACTTATAATTGCTGCATCATTTTTATTTGTAATTTTTTCTATATTCTTATTTAAGGATATAATTTTAAAAGATAATTCTAATTATAATATTACATCAACAGATAAAGTTGAAAGTACTAATGATTATAGTAAAATATACACTGCTTTAAATAAAGTTATTAAAAATAATAACTCCTACAATGATGAAACCTTTATTACAAGTGAAACTACTATAGAAGAAAGTGCTAATTTAAATAGTATGGATACTGTTAAAAGTAGTGATTACTCTAATACAAACGTACAAGTTTCTGGTGTTGATGAAGCAGACATTGTTAAAAGTGATGGAGAGTATATTTATTATTTATATAACAACTATATCTATATTTCTAAAATAAATTCAGGAAGTATTGAAGTAACATCAAAAATAGAAGTTAATTCTAATGAAGAATTTAGTAGTTTAGAAATGTATATAAACAATAATAAATTAATTGTTATTTCTCAAAACTACTCCTATAGTATGTGTGGTTTGGAA
The DNA here is from genome assembly GCA_023424785.1 of Bacillota bacterium. GTDB lineage: Bacteria > Bacillota > Clostridia > Clostridiales > Clostridiaceae > Clostridium. Next base: position 16,821 of record JAFADP010000155.1, on the reverse strand, counting down.
ACAAATAAAGTCGTAGATTCTCTATATTCTAATGGCAATACTTGCATAAGTATTTATAGTATTGAAAATAAAGAGAGTCCAAAATTATTAAGTACATTATGTCAAGATGGAGATTATTCTTCTTCAAGAATAGTTAATAATAAATTATATACAATAACTAATTACTATGTAAATGGACATATAAATAAAAATAACCCTGAAACCTTTGTTCCTTCAACTTATAAAAATAAAGAAGAAACAATTTTAAATTCTGAAGATATTTATATGTGTCCTAATATTACTGATAGTATTTATATTGTTGTTACATGTGTTGATTTAGATAATAGCTCAGAATTTCAAAGTGAAAAAGCCATATTAGGTTCAAGTAATATAGTATATATGTCTAAGAAAAACTTATATTTATCTTCTTATGACAGCAAAAAACAAGACAATGTAGTTTATAGTAAAACAAATATAATTAAATTTGCATTAAATGATGGAGATATTGAATTTGTAGCTAATAAAAGTATAAATGGAAGTTTATTAAATCAATTTTCTATGGATGAAAATAATGGTTATTTAAGAGTTGTAACAACAACAAATAACTATACTGAGAAAAATAATGGTTTAACATCTTCTATTGAATTTAATGACACTGTAAATAACTTATATATTTTAGATTCTAATTTAAATATTAGTGGAAGTATTGAAAATATAGCTAAGAATGAAAGAGTATACTCTGTAAGATTTGATGGTGATATTGGATACTTTGTTACCTTTAGAGAAACTGATCCTTTATTTTCAGTTGATTTATCTAACCCTAATAATCCAACTATATTAGGAGCATTAAAAATACCTGGTTTTTCAGAATATATGCACCCTTATAAAGATAATTTATTATTAGGTCTTGGAAAGGAAGCTAATGAAAATGGAGAATTAATTGGATTAAAACTTTCTATGTTTAATACTTCTGATAAAACAAACTTAATTGAAGTCAATAAACTCGTATTAGAAGAATTTAAATATAGTAGCATTTTTAATAATCATAAAGCACTAACTATACTTCCTAATAAAAACTTAATTTGTTTTCCTAGTAGAAACTACTATATTGTATTTGAATACTCAGAAGATAACGGCTTTATAGAAAAAGCACGCATTAACTTTACTGATTCAACTAATGACTATATATCTGAATGGAATGTTAGAGGAGTTTATGCAGATAAATATATATATATTTGTACTCCTAACGGTATATCATCATATTCAACAGAAGACTTTAATGAAAGTTCTAATATAAACTTCTAATAAAAAAAGCGGTTATTAAACCGCTTTTTTTATCTAGTGAAATCTTCTATTCTTATTAAATTATCTATTGATTTAACTGCGTCTATTTTCTTTATTGTTTCTAGTGAAGCTCTTATTTCTGCTTCTTGAGTATGGTGAGTTGTAAGTACTAATATAACTCCTCCATCTTTTGTTCTCTTTTTACCTTTTTGCATTACTGATCTTAAGCTTACTTTATTATATCCAAGTATAGCTGTTAAATCTGCAAGTACTCCTGGTTGGTCATCAACTGTTAATCTTATATAATATCTACTTTCTATTTCGCTAATATCTCTTAATTCTTTTTTCCATAATTCATTTTTTACATTTGAACGAGTATTTTCTGTAGATACATCATCTCTTACTATTGATATTATATCTGCAACTACTGCACTTCCTGTTGGTAGATCTCCTGCTCCTCTTCCGTAGAACATTAAATCTCCTACAGCATTTCCTTTTATAAATACTGCATTAAATGAATCATAAACATTTGCAAGTGGATGAGTTTCTGGAATCATTGTTGGATGTACTCTTAATTCAAGCTTTCCATCCTTTTCTTTTACTATAGCAAGTAATTTTATTACCATTCCAAGGCTCTTTGCATATTCCATATCTAAGGAACTTACTTTTGTTATACCTTCTCTATAAACTTTATTCATATCTATTTTAGTTCCAAATGCTAAAGATGAAAGAATTGCTAGTTTATATTGAGCATCAAAACCTTCTATATCTGATGTAGGATCTGCTTCTGCATATCCTTTTTCTTGAGCTTCTTTTAATACTTCATCAAAGCTACTTCCTTCAAGCTCCATTTTACTTAAAATAAAGTTTGTTGTTCCATTAATAATTCCATATAATTGTTCTATTTTATTAGCTGTTAAGCTTTCATTTATGCTTTGAATTATTGGTATACCACCAGCAACTGAAGCTTCATAATTTATCATTACGCCTTCTTCATCTGCTTTATGGAATACTTCATCTCCATTTGTTGCAAGAAGCATTTTATTTGCAGTTACAACATGCTTTTTCTTGCTCATAGATTTTAATATGTAATCTTTTGCTGGTTCTACTCCTCCCATAACTTCTACTACTATTTTTATTGAATCATCATTTAATATTTCATTAAAATCTGTAGTAACTATTTCTTCTGGAACTTCTACAGCTCTTGGTTTATTCTTGTCTCTAACAAGAATTTTAGCTACCTCTACTTTGTAACCAGAACGTTTCATTATTTCTTCTTCGTTGTTCTTAAGTATTGTCCATACTCCACGACCAACATTTCCTAATCCTAATAATGCTATCTTTACTGTCTTCACTATTATTTCCCTGTTACATTACTTATAAATATATAAAGCCCTAAAATTTATAAATATGTATCAGGTGTACCCCCTTTCAGCTTATTGACTGTTTTAAAATAATTAATTCTTTTAATTATTAAATTCTCTTTGAAATATATACTATTTAATTATATTACTAATTTATATAATTTTCCATAAAAATTTTATTCATACTTAAATTTCTATACTTACATATTTCTATAAGGTTATTTTAAAAGTATTATTAGGTAAAATATAAAGGTTGTTGCAAAATAAATTACAACAACCTTATTCTGTATTTTTGGGTGAATATAAAGCTTGGTATGCTAAAAATGCTCCAACAAAATAAAACATTCCTTTAAATCCTAATGGAGTTAAAACTAAAAATAATCCTATAATAATTATTAATGGATTTAATCCTAGAAAACTAGATACTAATTGTTGTTCTAAGAACTGTCTTATAATTACTGCACCAATATATCCTATTATTAGTATTATAAAAGATTTAAAATTTCCAAGAATTAAAAATGAAATAGCAAATATACCATACACTAATCCTGCTCCAAATAAAGGAAGTGCATCTAATATAGCTGTAATTAATGCTATTACTGTAGCATATTCAACACCTGCAAGTTTAAAAGGTATAATACTATATATAAATACTCCTATCATAATCATTGAATATGCCTTAATATATCCACTAAATACTTCATTCTTTTTTTCATTTAACTTCTTTAAAAGTAATAATCCTTTTTCTGAAAAAGCCCCTATTATTTTTCTTTCTATTTTATCAATATCTTTTGTAAAAAAGAAGGTAGCTACTATAGTTATTATTATCATTAAAAATGCTGTTGGAATTGAAACTAATACGTTTAATATACTTTTTATAAATACAGCTGTTAATGATGTTACTGAGGCAATAACCTTTTGAATAACTTCATTTACTTTATTCATAATATCAATATTAAAATTATTATCTAACTTATCTAATATTTCGTTAACATGATATGTAATAGATGCCATTAAAGTATTTAAAGTATCTTTATTGGTTATGTAATTATAGAAGTTTACTAATTGTTCTGCTAACTCACATCCTAATACAAACAATATCCAAGCAATTAAAGAAACTATTAATGTAGTTAATAAAAATGCTACTACTCCTTCAGCACATTTAAGATTCTTAAATCTTTTATTAATTAATAATATTCTATTTTTTAGAGGTCTTAAACTCATAGCAATAATATATGCAATTATAAATGGAATAGCATACTTAATTCCTAATACTAAAATAATAAAAGCTATTGTATAAAAAAATAGAAATTTTAATACTCTCTTTGTACTGTTTATAAGATTAGGGGAAAAGTATTGAGTAATACTCTCTATATATTTCTTCATATAAAGCCTCTCCTTTCATAGTATTGTATATTAATGGTTGTTTTACATAACTATACATGGTATTTATATTATATTGCAAATTGTCCATTATAAAAAGTGTAAATTTTACCATTTTTTATACATACTATTTATGAGTTTTTTCAAATTAATAAGGATATTGCAAATTAATGCAATATCCTTATTAATTTGTACTAGTATAAATATCCTTCTCTATAAAGAAGTTCAGCCATTAATACTGCTCCTCCAGCTGCCCCTCTTAATGTGTTGTGTGATAATCCAACAAACTTATATTGGAATATATTATCTTCTCTTAATCTACCTACTGTTATTCCCATTCCACCTTCTATTTCTCTTTCACTATGAGTTTGTGGTCTGTTATCTTCTTCAAAGTAAGTAATGAATTGCTTTGGTGCATGTGGTAATTCTAATTCTTGTGGCTTTCCTGAGAATTCCTTCCATGCCTTTAAGATTTGTTCCTTAGTTGGCTTCTTCTTAAAGTTTATTGCAACTGTTGCCATATGTCCATCAGTTACTGCAACTCTCATACATTGAGCTGAAATTTTAACTCCATCTAATAATTTAATTTGATCATCTTCTATATGACCCCATACCTTTAATGGCTCAATTTCACTCTTTTCTTCTTCTCCACCTATATATGGAATAACATTATCGTTCATTTCTGGCCAATCTTTAAATGTTTTTCCAGCTCCTGAAATAGCTTGTAGTGTAGTTACTAATATTTCAGTTGGTTCAAACTCTAATAAAGCTGTTATTGGTGGAACATAACTTTGAATTGAGCAGTTTGGTTTAGTTGCTATAAATCCTTTCTTTGTTCCTAATCTCTTCTTTTGAGCATCTATAATTGAAAGATGTGCATCATTAATTTCTGGAATTATAACTGGTACATCTTTTGTCATTCTATGAGCTGAATTATTTGACACAACAGGAATTTCTGCTTTAGCATAGTCTTCCTCTATTTTTTGAATTTCTTTTTTGTCCATGTTTACTGCGCAAAAAACAAAATCTACATCGTCTTTTATTTCATCAATATTGTGTAGGTTTCTTATTACCATATCTTTTGTCCATGCTGGCATTTCGCTTGTTAATTTCCATTTATCGCCTATTGCCTCTTCATAAGTCTTCCCTGCACTTCTTTCACTTGCAGCTAAAACTGTAACATCAAAATATGGGTGATCTGTTAGTAATGTAACTAATCTTTGTCCAACAAATCCTGTAGCCCCAAGAACACCTACTCTTAACTTCTTTTCCATAGTAAAAAATTCCCCCTATATAGATTATTTTAAGTGTTGTGATAAAATTATATAACAAATTTAAATTATATACAATTAAAGCCTTGGATATATCCAAGGCAATATAAGCATGACTAAACATGAATATAAATTACTTCGGATAGCACTCCACAAAATATTGTGACAGTCTTACATATATTTTATGCAAAACCAGAAATATAGCTGTTAAAGCATTAGCTATAAATCTTCGGCGACATTTCCTTTTCTATTACTTCATTGTGCTTATCTCCATAATAGTACTCTTAAATATCGCACCTCTATCTTTAAACATATATTTACTTTATGATATTATATGCTTATTTGTTTATAAAATCAAGTATTTTTTAATTGTTTGTATTTTTTTCTAAGTTATAAATAAATTTATTAATGAAGTAAATTTTTAGGAGTAGCTAAATGTTAGATAAACAAGCAATATTTCCATTAATTCTATCTCTACTTGCAGGCTTATCAACTGTTATTGGAGCTTTTATTGTTTTCTTCTCAAATTCTAATAATAAAAGATTAATAACCTTTGCTCTTTCCTTTTCTGCAGGTGTAATGATTACAATATCTTTTACTGATTTATACCCCTCTGCACAAATTGTACTTACAAAGTATAAAGGAGATTTCAATGGAATACTACTTACATTACTTTTTATAATTATTGGGGCTGTATTAGCTTATCTTATTGATTTATTCTTTCCAGATGATAATAAGAATGTTAGTAAAGACTCACCTCTTTATAGAGTTGGATTTGTTTCAATGATAGCTTTAATGCTTCATAATTTTCCTGAAGGTATTGCTACATTTATCTCTGGATATGAAGATACTCAACTTGGTATTTATATAGCCATGGCAATTGCATTGCACAATATTCCTGAAGGTATTTCAATAGCCATGCCAATATATTATTCTACTGGAAAAAGAACATTAGCTTTTAAATACACATTTATTTCTGGAATTGCAGAACCTATTGGAGGATTTCTTGCCTTTTTATTTTTAAAACCTTTTATAAATGAGTTAATCTTAAGTATTATTTTTGCTTTAGTTGCAGGTATTATGCTTTATATTGCATTTCAAGAGTTAATTCCTCAATCAAGAAAATATGGTCATACTCTTGTTTATATATGCTCTTTAATTTTAGGAATATGTATTATTCCAATAAGCCATATTTTTTTATAATTAATATACTTATAACTTATTTGTACTTATAAAAGGGTGCTGTAAACTATTTTTACAACACCCTTTTACTATAATCATTGTGAGAATTATCTATTTGCTTAATTATATTCGTCCATAGTTTCTATTAAAACTTCACACAGCTTTTTTGATGTATAAAGAAAATTATCCATATCTTCTTTTCCCATTTTATTTATTACTTTTTCTATTAGTATCTTAAATCTTTCTACTTCCTCGTCTAATACTTTTAAACCTAATTCTGTAAGCTGTATATAAACTATTCTTCTATCATTTTTTTTTGATGTACGTACAATAAATCCTTTGTCTTCAACTAAATTAAGCATTCTTGATGTAGCAGGCTTTGAACTCTTTAAACTATTACTTAAATCCGATGGAGTAATACTAAAACCTTTATCTTCTTCACCATTGTCTTTTATAGCTTTTAATAAAGTAAACTCCCCTAATGATATTTCCTTCATAGGTTGAAACTTAATAATTGTATTTCTCATTCTAACAAGTGCATCATCAAAAAGCTGTGATAATACTTCAACATCTTCTTCCATTTATTTATCACCTACAATTACATGTAACTTAAATTATCTCTTTTCAAGACACCTATATTCTCTTCCACTTTCTAATACTGGTTTATACGCTGGTCTTATAATTTTATCTGTATTAATTAATTCTTCTATTCTATGTGCACTCCATCCAACAATACGTGCAGTTGCAAACATAGGCGTATACATTTCTATTGGTAAATCAAGCATGCTATAAACTAAACCACTATAGAAGTCTACATTAGCATTTACCCCTTTATATATATGCCTTTCTTCCCCTATTATTTTAGGAGCTAAACGCTCTACCATAGAATATAATTCAAACTCTTCTTTACGTCCTTTTTCTACTGCTAATTTTTCTACAAAGCTTCTAAATATATTTGCTCTTGGATCTGATACTGAATAAACTGCATGACCCATTCCATATACTAACCCTTTTCTATCAAACTCTTCTTTGTTAAGTAATCTTCTTAAATAAGCTGATACCTCTTCTTCGTCACTCCAGTCCTTAATCTTTCTTTTTAAGTCTTCAAACATCTGAACAACCTTAATATTTGCTCCTCCATGCTTTGGTCCTTTTAAAGAACAAAGAGCTGCTGCAATAGTTGAATATGTATCTGTTCCACTTGAAGTTACTACATGAGTTGTAAATGTTGAGTTATTTCCTCCACCATGCTCCATATGAAGAACTAATGCAATATCTAATATTAAAGCTTCAAGTTCTGTATACTCCATATTAGGTCTAAGCATACGAAGAATATTTTCTGCTGTTGAAAGTTCTGGTGCTGGTGAGTGAATATAAAGACTTCCTCCATTTATGCTATGATTGTATGCTTGATAGCTATATACCATTAGCATTGGAAATTCACTAATTAAATTTAAACTTTGTCTTAAAACATTAGCAATACTTGTTTCATCTGGATTCTCATCATAAGCATATAATGTTAAAACACTTCTTGATAAACTATTCATCATATCCTTACTAGGAGCTTTCATTATAACATCTCTAACAAAGTTTGAAGGTAATGTTCTTCTTTCTACAAGTACATCTTTAAACTCGTCTAATTCATTTTTTGATGGTAATTCTCCAAATAATAAAAGATATGCTACTTCTTCAAATCCAAATCTTCTATCTCTAATAAATCCTTCTACTAAATCTTCTATATTATATCCTCTGTAATATAATTTTCCTGGGCAAGGCACTTCTTTGCCATCAATAATATCTTTAGCATGTACATCTGATATATTTGTAAGACCTGCTAGAACCCCTTTACCATTAATATCACGAAGGCCTCTTTTTACATCATATTTTTTATAAAGGTCTTGGTCAATTATATCACTTTTTACACATAAGTCTGATAAATCTTTTATCTTGTCTGTTATTTTAAAAATATTATCTCCCATAAAACCACTCCCTTATTTTATTTAACATCGTATATATTTAATTACGTTAACTATATACCTAAATTAATCTTTTGTCAATATTTTTCAAAAAACTCATTATATCTCATGTTAAAATTTACAAAATAAAAAGACTATATTTTATAGTCTTTTTAAAATTTTATTTATCTCTTCACTTATTTTAATTCTTTCATCATAAATCCATTGTACATCAAATTCTAAATTAAATAATTTATTAAATGAATAGTACATATTTACCTTTTGATAATAAATTTCTAATTCATCTAATGTACCACCAAAAATAACTGGTCTTATTATAGTTTTAGATTTTATAACAAATAATTGATCTACATAAAATAAAAATTGTTCCATAAGCTCATCTCTAGTTACATCAAATGGTACCTTAAGAAGCTTCCATTGTATATCTTCCTTAAGCTTATAGCTCTTTAACTTATCTAGAATTATTATATAATCTCCTATATCCATCTTTCTATAATATTCTAAAGCTTCTTTTCTTGTACTCCATAATGCAAGCTTTTCTATTAATGGTAATGACTTTATTCTTAATATAGCATCAGATGGTCCTATAACAGCTTGAGTTATAACTCTATCCATTTCTATTAACTTATGAGATATAAACTCTGAGTTATGTCCTATGCTACTAATATACCCTGTTTCATATATTCCTCTACGACCTGCACGCCCTCCAATTTGTTTTATCTCTTGAGAGGTTAGAGGTCTTATTTCCTCTCCATCAAACTTTTTAACAGATAAGAAAATAATTCTCCTTATTGGAAGATTTACTCCCATTCCAATAGCATCTGTAGTTATTAATATCTTATTTTCTTTATTTATAAAATCTTCATATTGCTTTCTTCTTACTTCTGGAGGTAAGTCCCCATAAATTATACTTGCCTTTGTTCCTTTAGATGAACATTCTTCTGCTAAAGATAATACCTTTTTCTTAGAAAATACAACTAATGCATCTCCTTCTTGAATATTTCTAAAATCAAATTCTTCCTCTTCAACTTCAAGAGGAATAGTTCTTTTATATTCTTTAATTTCATATTCATCTTTACAATCTTCTAACATTTTAACAAGTATTTCTTTAGCATTAGCTGCTCCACATACATGTACTTCCTTAGCTCTTACACCTAATACTGCTCTACTCCAAGCAGCTCCTCTTTGAGAGTCATCTATCATTTGAATCTCATCAATTACAGCAACTTCATATTGGTCTTTTAAATTTAATTTTTCTATAGTACAAGAAACATGAGTTGCTCCTTCTTTTAATATTTCCTCTTCACCAGTTTGAAGATCACATATTATACCTTCATTATTTAGTCTTTCAAAGTTTTCTAAAGCAAGTATTCTTAATGGAGAAAGATACACTCCTTTTTTACATGCTTTTAGTCTTTGAATAGCATTATATGTTTTACCTGTGTTAGTATCTCCTAAGTGAATTATAAACTTCCTTCTCATTCCTCTTGCTTCTCTATATTCATCCTTAGGATTTTGAGGAAAGTTTTTGTTAAATTCTTCTGCAACTAACTTAGGAATATGTTGTTTTGTTAAAACTGTCATTATTCCAGAATTAATTAACACATTATAATTATTTCTTACAACTTCATAATAATCATAATCAGAATTATTTTTCTTATTATAAGCCTCTAAAATTTTCTTAGCTATATATTCTAAAAGATCTTCATATCTCTCTAATAAATTTTCAAATTCTTTAGATTCTTCATACCCATTTTTCTTTAATTCCATAAGAAGAATTATTTTTTTTCTTACAGTAGATTCATGTTCATGAAGAGCATTTCCTTTTGTATTTCTTGCTATCTCTTCTATTTGATTAACTTGAGATTTTAATTTTTTAAATTCTCTTTGGGCTGAGTTCTTTTTCATATAATTCCTCCAAATATAAATAGTATAATACTATATTCCCAATTACTGCTTATATATATTCTACATTAATGGTGCAAATATTCTAAGAATTCTTCCTGCCAATTTCTTTATTCCACTTAATTTTCTACAATCTTCTAAGGTTATTATTTGACACTTTTCTAAAGTTTCTTGGAAGTCTTTTTCTACATCTTTAGCTAATGATGTTTTATATGTGTAAACTCCACATTCAAAATGTAAATAAAGACTTCTAAAATCTAAGTTTATAGTTCCTACTACTGCTTTTTCATCATCAGATACAAAGGATTTTGCATGAACAAATCCTGGTGTGTATTCATATATTTTAACTCCTGCTTCAATTAACTCTACATAATATGTTCTTGCAAGTAAGTATGCATAAATTTTATCTGGAATATGAGGTAGTATTAATATTACTTCTACTCCTGATTTAGCTGCAAATTTTAAATCTGTTATCATCTCATTATCTAAAATTAAATATGGTGTCATAATGTGTACATATTCTCTTGCAGTATTTATTATATTCATATATACTTGCTCTCCTACATTCTCACCATCCATTGGACTATCACCATAAGGCATAACATAACCTTTTGATAAATTACTATAATTTACTTGCTTTATATACTTATCATAATTTTCCTCATCTTTTTCTGTAATATTCCACATTTGAAGAAACATTAATGTAAAACTTTTGACAGCTTCTCCTTTAATCATAACTGCAGTATCTTTCCAGTGTCCATAAACCTCTTTTTTATTTATATATTCATCTGCTAAGTTTACTCCACCTGTAAATGCAACCTTACCATCAATAACTAATATTTTTCTATGATCTCTATTATTTTGATGAGTTGATAATACTGGTTTTACTGGGTTAAACATTTTACACTTTATTCCCATAGCTTCAAGCTTTTTAGGATAACTATATGGAAGTAGTACTAATGAACACATTCCATCATACATAAATCTAACTTCTACTCCCTCTTTTACTTTTCTTTTAAGTATTTCTAGAATAGAATCCCACATAAAACCTTCTTCTACTATAAAATATTCTAAAAAGATAAATTCTTTTGCTTGCTCTAATTGTTTAATCATTTCCTCAAATTTATACTCACCTAAAGGAAAATATTTAACTGATGTATCTTTATACATAGGATATCCACCATATGTACTTACATAGGTTGCAAGATTTGCTACTTGCTTATCTTCTTTTCTTACCTCTTCAATAATTTTATCATCTTGTTTTAAATACCCTTTAGTTTTTTTAATTATTTGAGTTAATCTATAATTTATAAGTCTTGTTCCTATTTGAAATTGTACAAATAAATAAAACAATGTACCAAATACAGGTATTACTAATATAGGTAATATCCATGCTAGCTTAAAGGTTGGATTTCCTTGTTTATTTATTATATATAATACAATAATAGCTGTAATTAAGGTAAAGCCTCCATAAATATATGTGCTATATTCTGAAAGCCACTCAAAACAAGCTAGTAATAATAATACTTGTAATAGTAACAATATAACTACCATAGTAGTTCTTCCAAATATTATTTTAAAAAATTTCTTTTTACTTTTACTCATTATTTCACTCCTGGTTAAAAAAAGGATTCCCTAAAATATTAGAGAATCCGTAAATTAGTTTCTAGCTTAATGTAGCAATAACTTCAATTTCAATTAATGCATCTTTAGGTAGTCTTGCAACTTCTACACAGCTTCTTGCTGGAAGATTAGTTGTAAAATACTCACCATAAACTTCATTAACTAATGGGAAATCATTCATATCTTTTATAAATACAACTGTTTTAACTACGTTCTCTAATGAAGTGCCTGCTTCTTCAAGTATTGCCTTTACATTTTCTAAGCTTTGTTTTGTTGCAGCTTTTATTTCTGTTACTAATTCTCCAGTTGAAGGAACTAGTGGAATTTGTCCTGATGTGAAGATTAAATCTCCTATTACCTGTGCTTGTGAATAAGGACCTATTGCTTGTGGTGCCTTTTCTGTGTGTATAATTTTCTTTTCCATTTTACATTCCCCCTTGATAAGTGCTTTTTGATTGTATTACTTTTGGATCATATCCATTATCTCTTAATGCTTTTAAAATAGCCTTTTTATGTTCACTACCAAAAGTCTCCATTGTTATATCTAATTCTACTGCACTATTTCTATTAATGCTTATAAATTGATTATGATCAAGTTTTATTATATTTCCTTGTGCTTCTGCAATTACTTTTGATACCCTAGTTAATTCACCTGGTTTATCTGGTAATAATACAGAAATTGTACAAATACGCTCTCTTGTAATTAATCCATGTTGCACTACTGAAGCAAGTGTTATAACATCCATATTACCACCACTTATTACAGATACAACTTTTTTACCTTTAACATTTAAATGTTTAAGTGCTGCAATTGATAAAAGTCCTGAATTCTCTGCAAGCATTTTATGATTTTCTAATAAATCTAAAAATGCAACTATTAATTCTTCATCTTCTATTGTTATTATATCATCTATATTTTCTCTAACATATGGGAATATTTTTGTTCCTGGAGTTTTTACCGCTGTACCATCTGCTATTGTATTAACATTAGGTAGTGTAACCACTTCTCCTGCATTTAATGATGCTTGCATACAATTAGCTCCAGCTGGTTCTACACCTATTACTTTTATATTTGGATTAATAAGCTTAACTAAGGTAGAAATACCAGTTATAAGACCTCCACCGCCAATTGGAACTAATATTATATCAACTGTTGGAAGTTCTTTAATTATTTCCATTCCTATTGAACCTTGCCCTGTAGCTACATCTAAATCATCAAAAGGATGTATAAATGTATATCCTTTTTCTTCTGCAAGCTTTAATGCATAATTACATGCTTCATCATATACATCTCCATGTAATATAACTTCTGCCCCATATGCTTTAGTACGATTAACTTTTATAAGTGGAGTTGTTGTAGGCATAACTATTACTGCCTTTGCATTGTATGCTTTTGCTGCATATGCAACTCCTTGAGCATGATTACCTGCTGATGCTGTAATAAGCCCTTTATTTCTTTCTTCTTCACTTAATGTACTTATTTTATAATAAGCCCCTCTAATTTTATAAGCTCCTGTTTTTTGCATATTTTCTGGTTTTAAATAAACCTTATTGCCAGTTAAATCTGAATAGTAATCACTATATACTAGCTTAGTTTCTAATATTACATCTTGAACTATTTCATATGCTTTTTCAAATTTATCTAACGTCATTATTAAGCGCCCCTTTTTATTTATCGATGGTAATTATCACTATTTAATGATAACATTTCATAAATTTCTGTCAAGTATTGAAAAAAATAATAACATTTTTTTATCTTACTCATAATATATTCTTGTATATTTTATTTTAATATTAATTGGAGGCGTCATAATGTTCGGGTATATTGCCCCTTTTAAAAATGAACTTAAAATAAAAGAACTTGAAAGCTTTAGAACTTATTATTGTAGTATTTGTGCTAATATAAAGAATAAGTTTGGTAGCGTTCCAAGACTAGCATTAAATTATGATACTACCTTTTTTGCAGTTCTTCTAGATGGTTTAAGTCCAAATACAAATGAAATTATATCTACACCTTGCATAAGGCATCCATTAAGTAAAATAGATTTTATAGCCTCCTCTAATGCTATAGATTATGCTTCTGACTTAAATATTTGTTTACTTTACTATAAAATATTAGATGATACTATAGATGATAATTCTATTTCATCAAAACTCCTTTTAAAAATTATTAAACCCTATTATAAAAAAGTTACATTTACTAATATCTCTAATAATTTAGATAAAAACTTATCTATACTTAATAAAATGGAGCAAAGTAATAAAAAATATTTACTTGATGAAATCTGTCACCCTTTTAGTGATTTAATAGGCAAAATCCTTAAAACTTATCCATTTGAAATAAATGAAGAAGGCGAAGATACTAGAAATAAACTCTATACTTTTGGATATACACTTGGTAAATGTATATATTTAATTGATGCATTAGATGACTTAAAAAAGGATATGCATAACTTAAACTTTAATCCTATAGAAAATTCTTATAATACTAATAATTTACCTTATGATGAATTAATAAAGAAAATAAAACCTTCTATAGATTTTAATTTAATATCTCTTATTTCTAATTGTAGTGAACAATTAGAAACTCTTCCTTTAACTAAAAATAAAAACATAATTAAAAATATAATTAATTTAGGTATTATGGATGTATATATTAATATTTTCACCAAACTATAATTTTTTTCATAAACTAATAATATAAATTTTTAGGAGCAATACTTATGGACCCTTATAAAGTATTAGGTATTTCTACTAATGCTTCCCCTAAAGAAGTACATGATGCCTATAAAAATATATTAGAAAATCTTTCAATAGATACTTCTGAAGATGGAGTATCTAAAACAATATATGATGAAAAATTAAGTGAACTTAATGAAGCCTATAGATTAATATCTAATAACCTTGCTTTTGAAGAAGTACGTGAACTAATAGAAAGTGATGATTTTCTTGCTGCAGAAGCTAAGCTTAATTTAATTTCTGACACATCATCACCTGAATGGAATTACTTAACTGGAGTTCTTTTATTAAAAAAAGGTTGGGTACACTCTGGAGTTAATCACTTAAAGAAGGCAGCTACCTTAAATCCTTATAACACTGAATATCAAAATACCATTGCTACCTTAAATAAAAAAATAAATTCACTAAGAGCTAATTACAATAATACTAATCAAGGAAACTCTGGAGGAGGACTAAATCTCTGTGGAGGTAATGCATCTCAAAATAAAAAAGGTGGCCTTTGTTAAGTATAAACTAAATAAGGCGTTGCAAGAAATATTGCAACACCTTATTTTTTTACACAACAACTTGTGCTATATTATTTGCATGATCTCCTATTCTTTCTAAATTACTTACTAAATCTAAAAAAATAGTACTAGCATTAGCATTACACTTTCTCTCATTTAATCTAGTTATATTATTTTCTCTTAAAGTAGCTTCGTAATTATCTATCTTTTCTTCTATATCCTTAATCTTTATAGCAATATTAACATCCTTCTTACTATAGCTATCTAATGCAATTTTAACAGCATTTAAAGTTTCACTATACATTAATAGTAATTCATCTTTAGCATCATTTGCTATAACTACTTTTCCATTAATTTTTTCACTAGCTAATTCAATTATATTTTCTGCATGATCTCCAATTCTCTCAAAATCATTTATTACATGATATGTAGCACTTAAAATTTTACTATCATGCTCTGGAATATCATAAGATGATAAACAAACTAAGTAATCTGTAATTTCTTTTTCTAATATATTAATTGTTTTTTCATTTTTATAAACTTCATCTATAAAATTTTCTTCATCATATAAGAATGTTCGCATAGATAGCTCTAAGTTATTCTTTGCTAAAGTTCCCATTCTTATAGTTTCTTTAAAAACTTGATTTACTGCTACAACAGGCGTATCTAATAAATTTTTATCTAAGTATATTGCCCCTTCCTTTTCTATTTCATCATCTCCAGGCATTATCTTATTAACTAATAGTACAAGATAATTAGATAATGGAAGTAAAATTATTGTTATAGCAACATTAAATATAGTATGTGCATTAGCAACTTGTCTCTTAACATCTAATGGACTTATCTTTTGAATTAAATCTATTAATAAATCCATAAATGGTAAAAAGATTATTACTCCTATAATATTAAAAAATAAGTGTATTAAACTTGCTTTCTTAGCTGTTCTATTTGCTCCTACAGATGCTAATAAAGCTGTAACGCAAGTTCCTATATTACATCCAAATATAATTGGTAATGCTGCATCTATATTAATTGAACCCGTTGTTGCAAGGGCAACTAATATTCCTGTTGTTGCAGATGAACTTTGTATTATTGCAGTCATTATAAGACCTGTAAATACGCCAAGTAATCTATTATCTCCTATTACTATAATTATATCCATAAATAATTGAGATTCTCTAAGAGGTTCCATAGAAGAAGACATTAAATTCATACCCATAAATAAAATTCCAAAGCCTAAAATTATAGAAAAAATATCTTTTATCTTCTTTTTTGAGCAAACAAGCATTGCTATTGCTCCTACCCCAGCAAAAAGAGGCGCTATTGAATCTAAGTCAAGCGAAACCATTTGAGCTGTTATTGTTGTACCTATATTAGCTCCCATAATAACTCCAACAGCTTGAATCAAACTCATAATGCCAGCATTAACAAAACTAACTACCATTACTGTTGTTGCAGAAGAACTTTGAATTATTGCCGTTACTGTAGCACCAACTAGTACCCCTATAAACTTATTACCTGTAACCTTCTCTAAAATGCTTTTTAATTTATCTCCTGTAGCATTTTCTAATCCATCTCCCATTAGTTTCATTCCATAAAGAAATAATCC
>JAFADP010000159.1 GCA_023424785.1 Bacillota bacterium | reverse complement strand
CCTTTTTAGAAATGAAAATCTAATTTTCCTCTTCTATTTTGTAACGGTAGCTTAAAATCAAGAAATCTTAATCCTGCAGGTGTTGTTTTGTCTGCTAGTATATGAAGAATATATCCTAATATAAACCCAGCTGCTAGATTTTGTTCAAAACAAAAATAAGCTGTTACACAAAATAAAGCTGTTCCAAAAAACTTGTGTGTAAATTGTCTATGAGGTGATAATTTTCCTAGAGTTGTTAAGATACATAATACTGTAAATGCAAATCCATCTTTTATATACTTACTTACAGCTATTACAAATAAAACTCTTATCTTATCAAAATAATATTGAATTCCTCCACTTCCTACTACACCCTTAATTAATGAATTAGAAGCTAAATATTTTTGGTATATTACAAATATTAAGAATATCCATATTAATATTGTTATAATTCTTGTAAATTGTTGAGATGCCTTTGATTTCTTTGAATCTATATCTACAATTAATGATCCTATTAATGCTCCAATAACTATTGGAACAACAATCTTAAACTCAACAAATTGTGATTTTCCCATTGCATATCCAAAACCTAATATAAGTCCTGCCAGTATTCCTATTATACTGTGCTGTTTACCTGTCATAAAAATTTTTCCTCCATATTTCTATAAATAAGAAATTAATATTTCTCCATTTATATATAAGTATCTATATAATATAAAATCTATTATAGCCACTATTAATGTATATATAGATATTGCAAGAAATTTATTAATATTACCTAGTAATAATATACATCCAATTGAAATAAACATTAATAAAAATCCTACTATTGATGTAATAAAGGTAGATGCACTTTGCTTTATAGGAGTTATTTCATTTGTCCAATCCAAATTATGAAACTTTAAATTAATTATTAATCCAATAATACTAATTAGAAAGCCTGTAGTAATAGGTGTTATAAACATTAAAATTGCGTATATAATATTAAGATCTAATTTAATTATAAATACTAACCCACTAAATATTATAGCCGGAATTAATACTGTCATATTTACAATTATTTTACTTAAAAATATATCATTTATTTTTACTGGTAATGATTTTATAATCCAAATATTTTTTCCCTCTAATGATATAGAACATGAGGTAGTGCATGATAAAAATATAAAGCAAGATGAAACTAATGGCGCATAATATTTTATATTATCTACTATACCTGGAATATTTAAAATCTCTTCGATTTTTTGTGGTGAAAAAATACATAATAATATAGATAATATAATTAAAAATATCATACCAATACTTGTATTAACTACATATGTTGTTGAAGAAAAATACCTTTTAATTTCTTTTATATATAATGTCTTAAGTGGTGATGATATTTTAATATCAATAAACTTATAATTTGACTTAGATTTTATAGAACTAAGTCTATTAATAGTATCAATATAACTTATGGATATTAATCTTATAAAAATTACAAATGTCCCTACTGAAATTATGCTAAATAACATTAAAGAAATTATATTTCTTGAACAAAGTCCTTCTACATATAACTTAGCAATAGGATATATCTTATATACAAACAATGTTATTGTTTTGCTAATGTCACTTATATTACCTACTATTTTTTCTCCATTAAATGAAATAAACATTATGGACATTATTAAACCAAATGTAAGTATTATTGAAATAATATTCTTATACTTAAATCTTGAAGAAATAATTACTATCAAAGCTCCTAAAAAAGTTGAAATTATTATTGGTATTAATGGAATCATAAATAAGGTTATTATGAATACAAAATAATAATATAATGATGGTGCTTCTATTATTGCATATATAATGCCTGCTGGAATCATACATAAAGATACAATAAAAAAATTTATTATATACATAGTAAGAACCTTACTTGCAATTATACTACTTGTCTTAACTGGCAATGAAATTATCATATCATAATCTTTTGTTGAAAATAATAATCCATTTGACTTTATTATAGTAGTAATTAATATAATTACAGATGATGTTATCATCATTATAGCTAGTAATAAATCCATTATATTTAATAATTTAAATCCCTGTGATAACATTAAACTAAATACTATCGAATATATACTAAAAGTAGCTATTCCTATTATACCAGCTATAACCATTAATATCAGTTTATCTTTTTCTTTTTTATCCTTTGAATGAATGACTTTATTAATTCCAAATAAATTTAACAATTGAACTTTTAAAAGTATCCATGTATTATTCATTATCTATCAACTCCATAAATACATTTTCTAAACTATTATTACCTTTAATATCTTCAGTATTACCACTTGCTATAAGCTTTCCATTTTTTATTATTGCAATCTTATTACACAATTTTTCTGCTACTTCAAGAACGTGAGTTGAGAAAAATATAGCACTTCCACTACTACATAAATCCTTCATAATATTTTTTAATGTATGTGATGCTTTAGGATCTAACCCTACAAATGGCTCGTCTAATATAAGTAATTTAGGTTTATGAATTAGTGCTGATATTATGGCTAACTTTTGCTTCATTCCATGAGAATATGATGATATTAAATCTCCAAGATTACTTGTTATTTCAAATTCATCTGAATACTTCTTAATTAACTCTTTTCTATCTTTTTTATTTATATAAAATATATCACCAATAAAATTTAAATATTGTATTCCTGTTAAGTGCTCATATAAATCTGGATTATCAGGAATATATGCTATTTTTGATTTACACTCAATAGGATTATCTTTTATTGAAATTCCATCAATCTTTATATCTCCAATTTTAAAATTTAGTATTCCTACAATAGCCTTTATAGTAGTTGTTTTACCTGCACCATTATGTCCTATGAAACCATAAATATCCCCAGGTTTTACTTCTATACTTAAACTATCCACAGCTTTTTTCCCACTATTATATATTTTCGTAAAGTCCTTTATTTGTAACATAATATTTCCTCCAAAATAATATTTTGTACTTTATATATAAAATATTATATAATTAAGATAATAATTTTTTCTTAATTAAATAGTTAAATAAAATTAATTATTTTTAAAAAATCTATATTAGAAAAATTAAAAAATTTCGAGGTGTGTATTATGAAATATGAATTAACAACTTTTGAATTAGGAACATTATTAAAAAAGATTCGTGAAAATAATAATATAAGCATATTATCTAAGATAAACTTAAGTGGTGGTTGGTTAACTATTACTGGTAGTGTTGAAATACTTGAAATTCCAAAAAATAATACTATTATGGCTGGTAATAATTTCATTAATATAAAGGTTTCAAATAATAATGAAGGAACAATTATAAAACTTATAGGTGCAAAAGACTCTAAATTTTCTATAGATATCTCCCCTACTAAATTTAAAGAAATTAAACCTTCTTCACTTAGCCTAGATAT
>JAFADP010000152.1 GCA_023424785.1 Bacillota bacterium | reverse complement strand
TTATAGACATGCCTATATTATTATTTTAGATTAATGCTTATAATTATAGGAACACTTATCATCCTCTTCTATACATTTTAAATATTCATTAAATAAAGGTGCAAATTTCTCATTTAACTTTCTTGCCTTACTCCATTCTTTAAGTGCTTTTCTAGCTTCTTCTAATCCACAATCTTCTGCTAATACTACTACTTTAATTAAGTGTCTTATTTGCTCTTCTATTTTTTCACATTCACAATTTTCATTGCCTAAATCAAAGTCTTCACCACATTCATCTAACCATTCTTCAGCTTTAGCTAATATCTTTAATGATATATTTCTCTTTTCAATAGCTTTTTCTTGTACAGAAATAGCCTTCTTTAATAACTCTACGGCTTTATCAAAGTACTTATCAGCTTCATCAGCTACTTTAAAATATTCGCATAATAATTTATTAAAATCAGTCATATCACAATCACTGCATTCTTCATAATAAGATAAAATTATCTCTCTTTGATTTAATGAATTATGATTTTTATATTGTTTTCTCATTTTACATCCTCCGTAATTTTTATTTAGTAGATAATACTCTATTTTATATTACGAAGGTATTGCTATATTAGTTACATTTCAACAATCATTTTATATGGTTCTATTTTTCTTATACTTATTGCACTTAATAGTGTTAATAAAAATGCAGAAACAGTAATTGCTATAAAAATCCCTATAACTAAACTTATTGGTACAATCATATTTGCATTCTCTATTCCACACATTGAAAGGGCAAGAGATGTAACTTTTCCCATAGCTCTTTGTCCTATTATAGATCCTATTAAACCTCCTATAGATACAATTGGTGCAAAATGAATTACTGTTTGCCAAATTACTTGTAATGTAGTATATCCAAGAGCTTTATATATCCCCATAAACTTTCTTTCATTAATAAGTTTCATTTTTACTACAAGATATATAATTAAAGCTATAACAAAAATAGTTATTGCTACGAATAAAATGCATATTGCTGATAATGATTTAGAAAAACTGCTTAAAATAGTTTGATATGTTGCATCAAAATTTGTAACTTCAATAGATGATTTTTCTTTAAATTCTTTCTTATATTCATCTACTTTATTTTGAATATTTACATTATCATCTAAATATATATACAAAGTACTACAGTTATATCCTTCAACTAACTCTTGCGCTCCACTCTCCATCATTAAAGCTCCTAATCCCATATTAGATATTTGTTGAGTTTTTCCTACTACTACAAAAGACTTTTCATTCCCATTATAGTTAACAGTAATTGTATCTCCAACTTCTGCCTCAATGCTCTCTAAAACGCTACTAGTTAAATTTATTTCATTATTATGCTTAGGTCTACGTCCTTCAAGTAAAGTATTCACAGTTAAATCTGTTGGTTTATCATATACATCTGCTGAAACAGAAGCTTCCTTTTCACCTTTTTGTACTGTTATAGATACATATCCATATTGAAGAACTGAAGCTACTTCTTTATCATTTATTATTTCTTTTTCTATATTTTCAATATTACTATCTAAATTATTACTAATAAATGATATATCTGGCTTTTCAATTCCTACAAGAGTAACCATAGCTTTATCATCTACTACAAAGTTATAATATAGAGCTAAGCATATTGTACAAGTAAATGATAATAATGCTACTATAATCATAATAGATATATTTTGTTTTTTATTATGAAACATGGACTTCATACCAAGGGCAGTATTTAATCCAAGTTTTGTTTTTGATAATTCAAAGTAATTTTTCTTAAAATGATGATTTTTTACCCCTTCACGCAATGCATCTAAAGGTGTTATTTTATGATACTTTCTAGTGGATATAAAGGTTACAATTAATACTAGCAATGCTACAGAAAATACACTAATTAAAGCTGATATAATATCAAAGCTAGTTTTCCATACTAAGCCTATGGACCCTGATACTATAGATGCTATAATTGATGATGATGCTAATGCCATTAGTAATCCTGCAAAAATTCCTAAAGCTGCAACTATCATATATTCTATTATTGCTGCTAATGCTAATTGCTTAGTTGTATAACCTACAGCCTCTAATATTCCTACATTTGAAAGATTATTTTCAATATTAGTAATTATACTAAATCTAATAACAATTATTGATATTGCAAGTATAAAAAATGCAAATACAGCAAGTATACCCATTAAAATATTAATAAACATTCCAGTACCTTGGCTCATTAATGTAAAACTAAGTCCAAGAAAACAAGAAAAGGTCCCATCATTAAGTACATCCTTCATTGCCTTCACTGTATTTTCATCAAAATCTTTAGAGGTATTAACATCTGTAATTCTTACATTATATTCATCATAAGTGGTATATGATGAATCATTATTTTTTAACTCTACAAATTCATCATGTGAAATATAACATCTATAAACACTAATATTACTTATTGTTGCATACATTACATCTTCAACAAATCCATAAATTTCGTATTCATATGTTTTTTTACTAGTTTCTATTTCTATAGTATCTCCAATTTTATATCCCTTTGCCACTTTCATATACATAGGTAATATAATACTGTTTTCTTTATATTCTTTTCCCTTTTCAACAATCTTAACATTAGGTATAGATTTATTATTTTCATAATCACCCATAATAAAGCTCATTTCTTCTGGTTCTTTATCCCTATGTTCATTAAACAATTTATTAGTACCAATTGTCATTAATATCTCATCAGTATCTAATTCTTTAAGGCCATCTTGTTTCTTTAATAAATCAGTAACTTCATCCCTATAACCAGTAGTAGTTATAAACTGTGCATGTGGTCCATTTTGAGCTTCATTTTTTTCTATCATAAAGGTATTTATTTTTGTAAGTACATTTATTCCTGTATAAAGAAGCATTGTAGCAATAGAAATTAATAAGAATAAAATAATAAGATTACTTTTTTTCTTCTTCATATTACTTTTAGCTATAATAAATAATTTCATATTACCACCCCATTTTCTTTAAAAATGTGCTTATTTTCTCATGTCTTTCCTTATCATCTGGTTTATAAGCATTAAGTCGTAATTCTTCAACAATAACTCCATCTTGTAAATATAAAATACGATTTCCTCTTCTTGCACTTTTAATATCATGAGTAACCATAACAATACTTTGTCCTTGCTTATTAATTTCAGTAAGTACATTTAAAACATTAACTGTATTAGTAGAATTTAAAGCACCTGTTGGCTCATCTGCAAAAACAAGCTCTGGATTACTAATAATTGCTCTTACAATAGCTACTCTTTGAGCTTCTCCTCCTGATAATTGAGTTGGATATTTATTGTAACACTCTTCATTTAATCCAACCTTACTTAACAAGCTACAAGCCTTTTTATAAATATCTTTTTTGTTTTTTGTATTAAGTAATGCAGTTACTAAAATATTATCCATAACCGTCATAGTATCATTTAAATAATTTTGTTGAAATACAAACCCACAATGCTTTCTACGAAATAATGCTAACTTATCATTAGAGTATTTTGATATTTCTTCATCTCCATATTTAATACTTCCAAGAGTAGGCTTGTCCATTCCTGATAAACTATATAATAATGTAGATTTACCAGAACCTGAACTTCCCATAATAATAGTAAAATCCCCTTCATATATTGAAATATTTAAGTTTTTTAATACATGCTGTTGTGTTGAACCATTTGAGAATGATTTACACAAATCAGTTGCTTTCAATATTGTTTTCATAATTATTCCACATCCCCTCATTTGATAATATTATTTTACCAAATGAATTCTAAATAAATCTTTTTCTAATTCTAGTCTAATTCTTAACTAATTCTTAAATGATTTATACTTTACGAATTAATAATTCAACTACAAATCCATCTTCAATAAAGTAGCATAAGCTCCCTTCCATTTGCTCCATAAATTGATTAGCTAAATAAAGTCCTAATCCACTCCCTTCCTTCCCTTTAGAATTTTCACCTCTATAAAACTTTTCTATAAGGTATGGTAAGTCCTCTTCTGAAATATTTTTCCCTTCATCTTTAATTCTAATTTTAATAGCATTAATATTTTTTCCCTCGCCATCTGTAAAAGTTAAATTATCATAAAAAGAAACATAAATATTAGTATTTGCATACTTATATGAGTTATTAATAATATTATCAATAACTTGATTTATCCTTAATTTATCAATATAAACTAAACACTCTGGTATAGAATTTTTAAATTTAATTAATCCATAATGATTTATCTCTTCAAACATTGGCATTAAAACTGTAGATAATTCTTCAGAAGCATTAGTCTTTAACATTAAAAGATCATCTAAAGTTGAATGGAACATATCTGTAATTAATGAATCAATTATATTTGCTTTTTGGTCAATTACTACAATCTTGTCCTTTACCTTTTGTTCTTTTACCTGTATTAATAAAATTTCACAAATAGCTTTAATAGTAGCAACAGGAGTTTTAATATCATGTGATAAAGATGCTATAAGTTCTTTTTTGCTTATATTAGCCATGTATTCTCCATGTCTAGCCTTCTTTAATTCTTCTCTCATAATATCAAAGCTTTCAGTAAATGCTCCAAAGTAATTGTTTTTTGTCATTGGCAATGGAATATCTAAATCTCCTTTTGATATATGTAATGCAAATTTTTGTAACCTATTAAATGGATAAATATAATTTATAAAAATAAGAAAAATAACTCCTATAGCTATTATTAAAATAATAATGTATGTTATTGCCAACTTATACTCTATATTCTTATAAATTTTATTAAGCTTAGCTGATTGTCCATCAAAAATTAATTTCCCTATATAATCTTCATTAATAATAAGATCAATAATTAATTTATTATTTTTTAATGCCTCTGAAATCTCTTCTTCATATTTATCATTACTTAAAAATAAGATTTCACATTTATACTTATTTTCTAAATCCTCTACATTTATAGCTTCTAAATCCTCACCTCTTTCCTTTATTTCTTCCTCAACTTCCTTAAGCTTATCATTTACTTCAACCATAT
The DNA here is from genome assembly GCA_023424785.1 of Bacillota bacterium. Lineage (GTDB taxonomy): Bacteria > Bacillota > Clostridia > Clostridiales > Clostridiaceae > Clostridium. Next base: position 2,844 of record JAFADP010000152.1, on the reverse strand, counting down.
TAATTGTAAGATTTTTCTCTTCATTAATATACTTAATAGAATAAGCATAACCTCCAATTAAAATAATACATATAAGAATACAATAATACCTTAGTTTCATATTTCTAACATATACCCCGTTCCCCATATAGTTTTAATTATTTTAGGCTTATTAGGATTTTCCTCTAACTTTTCTCTTAACTTTCTTATATGTACATTTAAAGTACCATCACTAAAAAATGAATCTCCCCATACTGCCGAAAACAAAACATCCTTAGTAATAATTTTATTTTTATTCTCATATAAATAAGAAAATAATTTAAACTCTTTAGCTTTTAAAACTACTTCTTTTCCTAAAACTTTAACACTCATAGTATTGTAATCTATTTGTATTCCATCTTTACTTTCATTATTTTTATTAATATCTATAGTTTTTTCTGTAACCTTCATACGTTTTAGCATTATTTTAACCTTTGCAAGTAAAATACTTAATGTGTATGGTTTTTTTATATAATCATCTCCACCAATATTAAGGGCAACTAAAATATCTTCATCACTTTGTCTTGCACTTATAAATAAAATAGGAATATTAGATGTTTCTCTTATTTTCTTACAAAGTAAAAATCCACTTTCCTCTTTAAGATTAATATCTAATAACAATAAATCTACTTCATTTCTTTCTAAAAACTCTTCACACTCTTTTGATGAAGAAACATAGGTAGCAGATAAATCAAATAACTCAAAATATTCACAGGTTGCTTTAGCAAGTTCTATTTCATCATCTACTATAAGACATTCATAATGCATTTTTATTCCTCCTAGATTATATTATGGTAATTATAACATATTTTCTAATTATTTTACTTTAAAACAACTCGACCTATTATTTTAAATATGTTATTAAATTGTAATTCTTATATAAACATTTTGAGTTAAAATTTGTTTTCTGCAAAAAAATAAAGAGGTGCATTTCCACCTCTCTATTTTTCCATTAATTTATCTATTAATAATATTGATTTTGTGAATCTTTCTTGATAATTTCCACAAATTATCTCATATTTAATTTTCTTTTCAGAGAATATTTCTTTTATTGCATTACTATATAGCTCTCTATTTTCTTGAATTTCTACATTTCTTGTACCATCTTGTACAAACTCCACATCTGGTTCTAAAAATAATACTAAATCATAACTATTTAAATTGCTTATAGCATCTGCTAATAGTTTATTATTTTCTTCCTTATCCTCTAAAAAGTCCATATAAAACTTTGTTATTAAACAATCTGTATCAATAAATAGTAGCTTATTACTATTTTCTATACTTTCCATTTCCTTTATTTTATGTCTAAGTAATATTTCTGTAAAATCCTCTGAAATCATTAACTTATCAGTACCTGATTTTTCTGATAATTCCCTTCCAACCTCTTCTACAAAATTAGTATTATAGTAATTTGCTAAATTAATTGTAAGAGTTGATTTTCCTGCACTTTCTCCACCAATAATTAAAACCTTCTTTACATAATAAGGCCTTACTACATTAGGTATCATATGCCAATATTTATAAGGGTTAGATCTTATCTTTGTTGAACTTATATCATCTCTTTTAAAATAATATATTTCACTATCCTTATAACATTTTTTATAAAAGCTTTCATCACTATAATCATCACCACAAAAGACAACATCAATTTTTTTACCAATCACCTCTTTTACTTTTAAAGAATCATCTTCCCAATATTCTTCAGTATAATCTGCTTTAGTTTTAGCTTCATCTTTAAGTAAATGAATTTTTATATTGCCAATGTGCTTTGTAACAGTATAAAGCCATCTATATCTAACTCTAACATCAATTTCTTCTCTATTAACTCCAACACTTAAAATAATATGTAGCTCCTTGCACATATTAGCTGCTTGTATAATACAATTAATATGTCCTTGATGCAATGGATTAAATGACCCGCCATACATTCCAACATTATGCATACTCTCACCACCTACTCTCTTGCCTTACCTTCTTTATACCACTTTACAAACATAAATATAGCATTTAATAAATATATACTCCACATAATTAATGTAGCTATACTTTCTCCACCATTCATAAAGGCTATTGCCCACATTATAACTGTAACTACATCTACTACAATCCATAATACCCATTGCTCCATATATCTTTTTACACATAAAATTTGAGCAAATATAGATAATACTGTACTCATACTATCTACAAAAGGAAGGTTTCCACCTAACTTTTTCAATACTAATCCATAACCATAAATACAAACACAACATAAAACTAAAATTATTAATTGATTTTTTATATGTAATTTTCTTTTTTCAACTTCTTGAGTTTCTGAATTTATGTATTTACTCCACATAAAAAATCCAACAAAATTCATTGGCAAATAATATATTATGTTAAGCATAACTTCACCATAATATTTTGCACCTAATGCTATATAAGCATATAACAGAGTATTTACTGTCCCAAAAATATATGATGACATCTTTCCTTTACCTGTTAATATTACACAAAAAATCCCTGTAATAGCTGCAATAATACCTATTAAATTTTCACCCCAATAAATTGATAAACTCAAAATAACTAATGTAGAAAAAACTAACCATAGTATTTCTACAGCCTTCCATCCATATAATTCATTTTTAATAAAATTACTTATTTTCCCCATATTTCTCCCCTTTTGTCTGATGTCTAGCCGTTGTAACACTCCCTTGTTCTATATAACAGGGAGCTAACAACGGACACGACCCTAGATTAACTCAGCTAAATTCAGTAGGAGATAAAAACTCCTACTGAATAAGTTTCATTTTATTAATTTCTATGAAATAATTAATAGGAAGATTA
>JAFADP010000068.1 GCA_023424785.1 Bacillota bacterium | reverse complement strand
GAGCTTATCTTTTAAAAGCTTTTCCTGATAGACCTTATTATAAAAGTGCAAGAATAGTTGGGGATGTACTTGGTAAATTCCATCCACATGGTGATTCATCAGTTTATGATGCAATGGTACTTATGGCACAAGATTTTTCAACTAGAGAACCTTTATTTGATGGACATGGTAACTTTGGATCAATGGATGGCGATGGAGCAGCTGCCATGCGTTATACTGAGGCTAGATTATCTAAAATAGCTATGGAAATGCTTAGAGATATAGATAAGGATACAGTTGATATGGTTCCAAACTATTCAGATAGCGAAATGGAACCTAAGGTATTGCCAGCTAGATATCCAAACCTTTTAGTAAATGGAACATTTGGTATTGCTGTTGGGCTTGCAACTAACATACCACCTCATAACTTAGGGGAAGTTACTGATGGAGTACTTGCTTATATAGATAATCCAGAAATAACTACTAAAGAACTTATGGAATATATTAAGGCACCAGATTTACCTACAGGTGGTGTTCTTATAGGTAAAAAATCTTTATTATCTGCTTATGAAACAGGGGAAGGAAAAGTTACTTTAAGAGCAAAAACTAATATAGAAAAACTTGAAAATGGAAGATATGGAATAGTAATTACAGAGTTCCCTTATAGAAGAAACAAATCTAAAATACTTCAAACAATATCAGAAATGACTGGTGATAAAAGACATCAAAAGGCTTTAGAAGCAATTACTGATATTAGAGATGAATCAGATAGAAGTGGTATTAGAGCTGTTGTAGAACTTAAAAAAGCTGCAGATTATAATACTGCAGATAAAATATTAAAATACTTATTTAAGAAAACAGATTTACAATGTAATATAAGTTTTAATATGGTGGCACTTGCTAATGGTAAGCCACAAACTATGGGATTAAAGACTATAATAATGCATTATGTTAACCATCAAAAGGATATAGTTACAAAGAGAACTATAAAAGAACTTATGATGGCAGAAAAAAGATTCCATATAGTTGAAGGATTTATTAAAGCAATTGATGTTTTAGATGAAATTATTAAAACTATTAGAGAGTCAAAATCTAAAAAGGATGCAGGTATAAATTTAATTGAAAAGTTTGGATTTACAGAAATTCAGGCAGAAGCAATATTAGAACTTATGCTTTATAGATTAACAGGACTTGAAATAAAAGTGTTCCAAAAAGAGTATGCAGAACTTGAAAAAACTATAAAGAGATTAAGAAAAATATTAGAAAATGAAAAAGAGCTTTTAAAAGTTATAAAGGTAGAATTAAAGGAAATAACTGATAGATTTAGAAATCCAAGAAGAACTATGATAGTAGAAGATGATAGTGAGGCTAAGATTGATTTAGAGGAACTTATAGTAGTTGAAGATGTTATGATTACTTTATCTAAAGATGGTTTTATTAAGAGAATTCCTGTAAAAACTTATCAAAGATCAAATGCTAAAGCTGAAGATATAGAATATAGAGAAGGTGACGAACTTAAATTCTTATTTAAGTCTAATACTACAGAAAACATTCTGTTATTTACTGATAAAGGGAATATGTATCAAGTTAAGGGAATAAATATTCCAGAAGGTAAGTGGAGAGAAAAGGGAGAAAGAATAGATTCCATAATTAAGACTTTAAACTTAGATGATGAAAATATTGTAGAAGCATTCTCTGTGGGAGTATTAGATGGAAGTAAGAGTGTTCAATTTATAACTAATAGGGGTATAATAAAGAGAAGTACTTTAGATAAATTCCAAACTAGTTATAGTAAAATTCAAGCATTGAAATTAAAAGAAAATGAATATGTATTAAACATAATTTTAATAGATAGTGAAGAAGAAAAACAATTCTTAGAAGTAAAAACTAAATTAGGATTAAAATTTAGCTTGGAGTTACCTAAGATAGAAGATACACCAAGAAATATATTAGGAACTCAATTATTTAATTTAATTGAAAATGATGAAATTATCAGTGGAGAATATGTAGATGAATTTGAGTTTATGACATTTAGTGTTGGAGTAACTGCAAAGGGTACCTTAAAAGGGTTTGCAAAAGCAAAAGCTAGTGATAGACTAAAAGTTAGTACAGATTCTTTAAGTACATTATTATTATTTACTAATAAGGGTAATATGTATAAAGTACCATCATTTTTAATTTCTAATGTTGTTAAAGAAGAAATTGCATTAGAAAATATAATTGATGGATATTCTAAAAAAGAAAAGATAATAGATGTATATTCAATTAAGAATTTTGATGAAAGAAGTATGGTTTATTTCTTTACTAAAAAGGGTATGATAAAGAAGACTTCTCTTAATGAGTACGATATAAATTACTCTTTATGCCAAGCATATAAATTAAAATATGAAAATGATGAAGTTATTTCTGTATGTATAGAAGAAAATGATGGAGAGATAGTAATTGTAACTAAGAAGGGCATGGCAATAAGATTCTTAAGTGAAGGTGTAAACACTATGGGAAGAATTGCATCAGGTGTTACTGGAATAAGTTTAAAAGAAGATGATGAAGCAATTTCAGGTAGTGTAATTTGTACAATAAAGAATGATATGGATGAAATAGCCATAGATGATAATAATATAGATAAAGAAATTATCTTAGTAACAAAAAATAAAGATAAAAAAATAATAGAATTAAATAATATTAGAATTCAAAATAGAGCAGGACGAGGAACTAATATTATGGTTATTAATTTAGATGATGAAATAGCAGAAGTGCAGTATAGCTAGGAATTTTAAGTTAGTAATTATTTAATAAAATTTCATAACTACTAACTTAAAGTCATTAGCTACAAATTAAAAATTAATTTAAAGGGGTGTATAAAAGTGAAGGTTGCAGTTTTATTAGCAGAAGGTTTTGAAACTATTGAAGCCTTAACAACAGTTGATATTTTAAGAAGAGCAGGTGTTATTTGTAATACCATTGGAACGAAGAGTTTAGAAGTAACTACATCTCATTCAATAACAATAAAAGCAGATAAAGTTTTAAATGAAGAAGTTTATGATTATGATGTTGTTGTATTACCAGGTGGAATGCCAGGGGCAGTAAACTTAAGAGATGATGAAAAGGTTAATGAACTTGTAA
>JAFADP010000064.1 GCA_023424785.1 Bacillota bacterium | reverse complement strand
GATTCACTCCAATTATAGTAAATATCTTTCCAATTTGAAGATAACTTTCCAAAACCGTATTCATTAGCAGTATAAGCATCTGCATATCCAGCATGATTCATAACTATATCAAAAACAACTCTTATACCATGACTATGTGCTGTATCAATAAAGTTTTCAAGATCTTCTTCTGTACCCATATTAGCATCCATATTACTAAAATCTAATGCATAATATCCATGATATGCATAATGCTTAAATCCAGTACCACATAAAGCACCATGAATTTGTTCATATGGAGCAGTTATCCAAATTGCATTAACACCTAAATCATCAAAATATCCTGCTTCGATTTTTTGAGTCATACCCTTTAAATCTCCACCATGAAAAGTACCTTGTCTATTTTCATAATTTGAAGCATCCTTTTCTGTTGTTGATCTTTCATAAGAATGATCATTTGACTTATCACCATTATAGAAACGGTCAGTCATTACAAAATATACATTTGCATTATCCCATGTAAAAGGCCTGTCCTCCATTTCTTGTAAATTTGAAGATGTATGGCCTTTTGGTAAAGTATATGTAAGATCACCATTATCATCCACATCAATCTTTAATACGTTTTCATCGTCTAAAGCAGTAGATCCAATACTACTTGGTATAGTGGCCGCACTTACAAAAGTACTACCAAACATGCTTGTTAAAACTGTAGTACTTACAATAAGTTTCATTAGTTTTTTAAATTTCATTAAATAATCCCCCTTTATTAATCTTAATAAATTGATAATTATTACATTTATTCTAAATAAAATATAATAAATTAAAAATTTACTTCTTTAGTTATATAATAATCTTTTTTTTATTAATTTTCAATACATTTATAAAAATATAAAACATTTAATACATATATTTCTATTAAAAAATTAAAATAAAAAATGAGCTACCTAGTAAATAATTTTAAAATCCTATACTAAGCACTCATTTTTTATTGAATAGCATCAAAGTTTATTTTGATCCCAAAGCTTATTTATTTAAATAATCACATACGTCTTCCAATTCATTTTCAGTTATTTTAATATTCTCCAATACCATATCATTAATTTCTCTAATTAAAGTTTCATAATTATCTAAAATATATTCCACTTTTTCTTTTACAATATCACTAATATTTGTTCCTTTCCATTTTTCATCCCCAGCAGCTTCTATAATTAAATCACTTCTATTTAGTCCTTCACCAATAACCCCTTCGTATTTTACACTATATGATAATGATAAAGCAGGTTTTTTAGAAAAAAATGTAGATACTGCTGCATGCATTCTACCTGTTATAGTAAAAATACCACCAGATAATATACTTCTAGCTTCAGAAGATAATAATTTATCATATATAGGAACAATCTTTTCTTTTTCTTCTTCTGATAGCATATTATACATATCTTTTATAACAACTCTATCATCTACATGTTCTGGTTGTATAACATGAGATAGTAAAACTATTTTTTTATTTTGCAATCTATTATTACTTAACAAATTTCTTAATATTCTCATTTGTTCATCTAAATATTGTTTATAGTCTTTTGTATACCACTTATATAATCCAGATGGTACCATTGTTATATATGTTTCTCTTTTTAAACTATACTTTTCAAATATTTCATCACCACTATTAGGCAATTGTAAAAATGCTAAATCTCTTCCTTTTTGACCGGATTTAATACCTATTGATTTTAAATACTCAAAACACTTATCATCTCTTGTATAAACTCTGACTTTATTTAATACAGATCTAGCTTTTTTTATTCTCTCTCCTGTAAATGGCCCTACTGTTTGGCCTAATAATACTACTTTTAATCCAAAAAACCTATTCGATAATATATTCCTTAGTTTCCAATTTAGTGACTCTATTCCATAATACTCAGAGATATCATCTCCCCCTAACACTATTACTGCATCAAATTCTTTTCTATATAGAAAGAACTTCTTAATAGTATGAATAATTTTATTACTACTATAATTTTTCTTCTTTCTATACACATATATATTACTCAAATTTGTTTCTTTCTTTAATCTATATAAATCCTCTTCAGTAGATGCATCAACATAAAACTCGCAATTTGGTATATTTTTATTTAAAACACTTAATGTATTTACAGCCATCATTAAACTTCCATAATTAAATGTGCTATGTATTCTTTCTACTATAATTTTCATATAATCTCCCCAGTCTTATTTGTTAATTTTTAACTTATAATATAAGTATAATACTAAATATTGCTTCATTTTAGCAAGTCTTAGCATCTTACCGTATCCATCTATTTTTTTCTTATCATATTTATTTAATGCATTACTAACAAAATCATCATAACATAAGTCTTTTATTGATTTTATTTTTTCGATAAAAGTCTTCTTATTATCATTTCTACATTCATTATTAATACTTAACATACTAAATTTTATTTTTAGTTTATCTAATTCTTCTATACTTTCACTTAGTATTTTATTTTTTTCTAGAAACTTTTCTAAATAATTTACTAACAACTTATATTTATTTAAACAATTTTCTTTATATTTAATTGTTATTGAACTATTATTAATTCTATAATTGTAAAAATACTCTTTGTTTATAACTACTTTTTTAGCTTCTATTAAGTATTCACAATTAAACATAAAGTCTTCTCCAATTATTAAGTCTTTTTTAAAACTTATTTTATTCTGAAGTATGGTTTCTCTTTTATATAATTTACCCCATGGCCCTCTAAATGTAGCTAACTTATGAATTCCTATGCCCTTTTTCTCAATTAACGGTATTATTAAACTATATGTAATATCTTTGCCACATAATATTTTACTATTTATACCTGAATCTATTAATTCTTCTTGTCCTTCTGTTTGTTTGATAAAGTTACACATTATAAAATCAGCATTATTAAATTCTATATCATTATATAACTTCTTACACATATCTAACTCAATCCAGTCATCAGCATCAATAAAGCATATATATTTTCCACTAGCACTAGTAATGCCCAAATTTCTAGCCACTGATGGTCCTTCATTTTTTTTATCAATAACTTTTACTCTAGAATCTTTTTTAGAATATTTATAGCATATATCTAAACTATTATCAGTTGATCCATCATTAATTAATATAATTTCTATATCATCTAAACTTTGATTAATAACTGTATCTAAACATTGATTTAAATATGATTCCGCATTATATACAGGTATAATTATGCTTATTTTACACATATTAACCCCTCCATAACTATATACCCAAATAAATTATACTAGTTTATTAAATAAATTTATCCATTCCTGTGCAGTTTCCTCGATACTAAAATCCTTAGCTCGTTTTATTGACTCCTTAGACATTTCTATTAATACCTTTTCATCTCTAATTAAATTTAGAACGCTTTTAACAAGTTCATTAACATTCCCATTCTCAACTAAAATTCCATTAACATTATTCTTATTTATTATTTCCTGTGGACCAGAATTTCTAAAAGCAACTACAGGTAGTCCACATTCCATTGCCTCAGTTATAACTAGACCAAACCCTTCCCATCTTGAAGTAGATATAAATATACTTGAATTTCTATAAAAACTTTTAACATCATTAGTAAACTGATGTAGTTCAATATTTTCTTCAAGTTTATTAGCTTTTATTAAATTAATTAATTTTTCTCTATCTTCTCCATCACCAACTATACATAATCTCCATTCTGGCTCGTAATATGATATTTGTTTAAATGCTTCAATCAATAAGTCTAAACCTTTTTGTTCCTCTACTAATCTACCTACAAACAATATTTGTTTATTTTTACATTCTGATTTTAACTCTGATGTAAAACTTAATGGATTATATATTACCTGTGTATGTACAGATTTTTCACTAAGTATTTTATTTTTATCATAATTAGTTAAAACAATATATGCTCCTAATAATGGCACATATTTTCTAAACAAACTCTCTTTATGCCATAAATATTGTCTATACTTTGAGAAATATGCTTCATATGAATTATGCTGCCACCCTATAGTTTTAGAATTAATACTACTTGATATTAATCCTAGTAAGATACTATACTTACCCTCAACGCCTATAACGATATCATAGTTATTAGAGTTTATATAATTTATAAATGCTCTTCTCTCACTTTTAGGATAATATGCACTAACTAATAAATCATTAAATATATTTTTATCTAAAAACTTAACTTTTCTATTTATTCTTCGTAATACCTTTGAATATAGTGAATTTCTATAATTACTATCTAGTAACTCTTCCCTAATTACTATATTAACATCATTACTTAAGTCATAAATCTGTTTATCTACTATTACATTATCTTCTGTACATACTATATCAACTTTACAACTTTTGCTTAACTCAGTAGCTAATGATGATACAACTCTTTGAACTCCACCTAAAGTAAATATATTGCTTACTAAAAAACAAATTTTCATTTTTCTATCTCCTAAATCTAGCTTTAAAAGTTACTTTTGTATTTTTTATAAAATTAAATATTTTTAATTTCCACAATGTTACTCTTACTTTTTCTCTCTTATCTAAATTTCTAAGAAATAAAAAATCAGAAAACTTTACATTTAGACTTCTATACTCTGAATTATAAAAATTTTTATAAACATCTTTAGACATATAATTAGTATACATTGCTATAAATCTTGATAATACTGTTGTCCTAAATACATTTAAACTATAATTATTTACTTTTATATTATTTTCATTTATATATTCTATAATTGAAGTCATAGCATGATAATAATCTTCAAATAATTTTTTTGTCTTCTTTTTTACTGTAGAGGTATCTCTTTGTCTATAGTAATATAATGGCTTATTTATAAATACTATTTTCTCACTTGATTGAACCATTTTAAAAACTGGAAATACATCTTGTATATACCTTCCTGGCTCAAACATAAAATTATACTTTATTAGATTCTCTCTTCTAAACAACTTATTCCATAGTTGACCTTCTATTTTATAGTTTAACATCATATCTATAACTTCCTGTGATGAAAATATCTTATTTTCGTCAACATTATAATTAAACTCTAAAAGTTTATTCTCTTTATTTTCATAATATTTATAATATCCACACATTACAATATCAGAGCTGCTTTTCTCTGCTTTATTTACCATTTCTTCAATCATATTTTCATTAAGAAAATCATCAGAATCAACATATAAAATAAATTTTCCTTTAGCATGCTTTAAAGCCAAATTTCTTGCTTCTGAAACCCCTTTATGCTTTTGAAATAAAATTTTTATTTTTTTAAATTTTTCATTATAATCTTCTAATATCTTAACGCTTTCATCACTTGAACCATCATCTATAGCTATAATCTCTATATCATTATATGTTTGATTTAATATACTCTCTAAACATTCCCTTATATACTCTGCC
>JAFADP010000118.1 GCA_023424785.1 Bacillota bacterium | reverse complement strand
TTTTCTTCTAGATTTGCTATATCCTCTTCTATTGTTTCATATTCCCTTGCTTCTTTAAATGAGAACTTTGGCTTTACTTCTTTTTCTCTTACTTTTTGTGGTTTCTTTTCTTTTTTAACTTCTTCTTTTTGTACTTCTTCAACTACTTTAGATATTTGGAAGTCACTAAAGTTTCCATTGTATGGTTTTATTAGCCCATTTCCTTCATATGAGAAAATTTTATTACATATTCTATCTAAGAAATATCTATCATGGGATACAACAACTACAACACCAATAAATTTATCTAAGAAATCTTCAAGTATTGTTAATGTGTTTATATCTAAATCATTTGTAGGCTCATCTAGTAAAAGTACATTTGGTGATTCCATTAATACTCTTAATAAGTGAAGTCTTCTTCTCTCTCCACCTGATAACTTTTCTATTTTTGTGTATTGAAGAGTGCCATCAAATAAAAATCTTTCACATAAAGTTGAAGCTGTTATTTTACTTCCATCTGCAACTGGAATAACTTCTCCCCCTTCTTTCACATAATCAATAGCCTTCATATTAGGGTCCATATGAGTATCATCTTGTGAGAAACATCCTATTTTTACTGTTTCACCTATTTCAATATTTCCACTGTCTGGTTTCAATTTCCCTCTTAAAATATTAATAAGAGTAGTTTTACCCATACCATTATCTCCAACTATACCTATTCTATCTTCCTTAGTGAATATATAGCTAAAGTCCTTTATTAATGTTCTGTTATCAAAAGATTTACATATATTATTTATTTCTATGATTTTCTTACCAAGTCTTGTTCCAACAAAGTTTATTTCTACATCACCTTGTGGTTTTACATATTCTCTATTTACAAGTTCATCAAATCTTTGAAGTCTTGCTTTTTGTTTTGTTGTTCTTGCTTTTGCACCTCTTTTTACCCATTTAAGCTCATTTCTAATAAGGGATTGTCTTTTATCTTCTAAAGTTTGTTCAAGTTCTATTCTCTCCATTTTCTTTTCTAGAAATGTTGTATAGTTTCCTTCATAAGAGAATAATCTTCCTCTATCTAACTCTAGTATTCTATTTGCAACTCTATCTAAGAAATATCTATCATGAGTTATCATTAATAGTGCTCCTTTTCTAGAATTTAAATATTCTTCAAGCCATTCTATAGAATCTGAATCTAGGTGGTTTGTAGGCTCATCTAAAATTAATAACTCACATGGAGAAATAAGTGCTGATGCAAGAGCAACTCTCTTACGTTGTCCACCTGATAAATTTTTAATTTGTTCATTATAATTTGTTATTCCAAGTTTATTTAAAATACTTTTTGCTTCACTTTCAAGAGACCATAAATTTAAATCATCTATTTCTTGTTGAAGCTTTAATAATCTATTATTTAACCCTTCAATATCTCCTTCATTAAGAGATATTTTTTCAATTAAATCCTCATATTCTTTAAGGATTTTCATTTCTCTTGTTTCCCCTCTAAAGATTTGCTCAAGTACAGTTGCATCTTCTTTAAAGTTTTGACTTTGTGAAAGGTATTCTATTCTTACATTTTTTCCTTTAACTCTATTTCCATCATAAAACTCATCAAAACCTGCTATTATTTTTAAAAAGGTAGATTTACCTGCTCCATTTATACCAATAAGTCCTATTTTATCTCCTTCATTTATACCTAGTGATACATCTTTCAATAATACTTTTTCACTATAACTTTTGCTTATATTCTCTAATGTAACTAAATTCATTAATAATTCTCCTTTTTATCTGATGTCTAGCCGTTGTAACACTCCCTTGTTCTATATAACAGTGAGCTAACAACGGACACAACCCTAGATTAACTCAACTAAATTCAGTAGGAAATAAAAACTCCTACTGAATAAGTTTCGTTTTATGTGCCTTATAATTTATCCTATCAAAAAGGACTTGTTATTTCAACAAGTCCTTATTATGTAATATTATAAATTAACTATAGATAATTTTGGTTCTAACTTTCTGAAAGCTATTTCCTTATTTATAATACAATTTTCATGATCAATTGTTACTTTATAAATATTAGGGCAACCTTCTTCTCTCCATTTTCTCATATACCTTGCATCTGCTTCTGTTATATAATAGTATTTGTCTTCATACTCATCTGAAAATTCAAGATATTGCATAATAGACCTTTTATCTAAACGTATTTCTTCTGAATTTATGTTGTTAAATATAGGTTCAAAGTATCTTATAGGAATTTCATAATTATATGTTCCTTTTAATTCTTTTCCTTCCATTAATGCTCTTCTTATAAACTTATATTTTTCAATGTTTTTTTCATTAATACTCAGCTTAAAAACAGGTTCTCTTTTTTTATTTTTTTCAAGCTTTATCTTAATCATTTTCCTCACTATTTCTCCACAAATAAAGATTCTAATACTAATACAAAGTACATTATTATAGCAAGTATTACTACTCCCTTTATTAAATTAACATTAGATATTTCTGCACCAAAGGATACACATACAAGTAAATATGATGACATTCCTGTAGCTATACTACCAAGTAAATGTAAAATTGTTTTTTTCTTTCTCTTAAGACTCTTTCTTAAATTACCCATTTCAACAAAAAATAACCCTATAAGAGCTATATTTAATATTATCGTAATTATGGATAAATTTGACATTAGTTTACCATCTCCCCTTCTGCTATTTTAATACAAGCTCTACTGGGCAATGATCTGATCCCATAACTTCACTTAAAATATCAGCATTTTCTAATTTGTTCTCTAAGCTTTTTGATACTAAGAAATAATCTATTCTCCATCCTGCATTTTTCTTTCTTGCACTAAATCTATAAGACCACCAAGAATATCTTCCTTCTGCATCTGGATAGAAATATCTAAATGTATCTATGAAGCCTGAATTAAGTAATTCTGTTAGTTTATTTCTTTCTTCATCAGTAAAACCTGCATTCTTTCTGTTTGTTTTTGGATTTTTTAAATCTATTTCTTTATGAGCTACATTTAAATCCCCACATACAATTACTGGTTTACTTTCTTCTAATTTCTTTAAATAATTTTTAAATTCATCTTCCCAAATCATTCTATAATCTAGTCTAGCAAGTTCAGTTTGAGAATTTGGTGTATACACATTTACTAAGAAATACTCATCAAACTCTAAAGTTATAACTCTACCTTCTTTATCATGTTCTTCTATTCCTATTCCATAACTTGCAGAAATAGGCTCAATTCTTGTAAATATAGCTGTTCCTGAATAACCTTTTTTTTCTGCATAGTTCCAATACATTTTATATCCTGGTAACTCTAAATCTATTTGTCCTTCTTGAAGCTTTGTTTCTTGTAAACAAAATATATCTGCATCAATTTCATTGAATATATCCTTAAAGCCTTTTGTTACTACAGCTCTTAGTCCATTCACATTCCATGAAATAAGTTTTGTCATAAATTTATCCTCCATATTTTATATTATGAAAAATTATATCATACCTTAAGAAACACTTCAAACTTATATTAAACTAACGGTTCTATTCTTAAAATATTATGTTCTTTTTTATATAACACTAAAGTCATCTTAGGATTTACTACTTTCTTAATAACTTGAGAATATCCCATTTTCTCATAGAAATTGCAATTTCTTTCTTCATTAAGAATAGTCATAAGTTCCCAGCAGTCTACTTCTGGATACATAATTTCTAAACGTCTTAATACTTCTTGTCCAATTTTCTTATTTTGATATTCTTCAAGTATGTTTATTATGCGAAGTTTCATTTTGCCCGACTCTATAATTCTTACATTTACTCCACCAATAATTTTATCATTATATAATATTTTATAATAATCATTATTTTTAATACGTTCTTTAAAACTGTATAATTCTTCAAATATAGGACTTGTTTCATAATCCTCATATTTATTAAATAAAGGAGTAAAAACTTGTTTTTGAATCTCTAATAGTTCTTCACTTTCATCTAATTTTGCAATTTTAAGCTGTATTTTCGATGTAGAAATTTTAAATAGTTCATCTAAATACTTAAAAGGAATAAACTCTCCTCTATCATACATTTCCCTTATTTCATCTATGCTAGCCCACTTTACTTCTGCTACTTCTTCATGTTGAAGAACAACATCATTTATATCTATATTTTGTTTAATAAACCAAATGTCATCAAATCCATGTTTAAACTTTATACTAAATATTCTCTCTAAATTATTTTCTTCTAAATCTATTCCTATTTCTTCTTTTACCTCACGTAATGCTGCTTCTTTAGAGCTTTCCGAAGCTATTACTGATCCTCCTGCAGATCCTTCCCACATGTTAGGAAATCCATGTTTCCAAGCTTGTCTTTTTTGAATTAAATACTCACCCTTATCATTCATTATCCAAACATGCACTACTAAATGATATTCACCTGTTTTAAAACGTTTTCCCCTCTCATGTATATATCCTTTTTTACTTCTAAATTTATCATAAATATCCCATAATTCCATATTTTCACCCCACTATTAACAATATTCATATTATTTCTAAGTAATATTGTTGACTAATATCAACTCCTTATATTATTTTATATAATTGCCAATAAAATGTCAAAGAGTATATTATCTAAATACTAAAACAAGTTCCATGCTGTTATTAATATTATAAACTACTTAAAATTTCTAAAATAACTGCATGGAACTACCATATTTCATATTAAATTAATTTTTAAATGAATGTATAGGAGCTGGTATTCTTCCTCCTCTAGAAATAAATGCTTCTGAAGAGTTTGGATTTACTCTCATTACTGGTGCTGTACCTAGTAATCCTCCAAATTCAACCATGTCACCAACTTTACATCCTGGTGCTGGTATTATTCTAACAGCTGTTGTTTTATTATTAATTACACCTATTGCAGCTTCATCTGCTATCATTGCTGATATTGTTGATGCTGGAGTTTCTCCTGGAACTGCTATCATATCAAGTCCAACTGAACATACACATGTCATAGCTTCTAATTTTTCTAAGTTTAATGATCCTTCAATTACTGCATCTATCATTCCTGCATCTTCAGAAACTGGTATAAAAGCACCACTTAATCCTCCAACGTGACTACATGCCATAACTCCACCTTTTTTAACTGCATCATTAAGCATAGCAAGTGCTGCTGTTGTTCCGTGAGTTCCTACTGTTTCAAGGCCCATTTCTTCTAATATATGTGCAACTGAATCTCCTATTGCTGGCGTTGGTGCTAAAGATAAATCTATTATTCCAAATGGTACCCCAAGTCTCTTAGATGCTTCTTGAGCAACTAATTCTCCCATTCTTGTAACCTTAAATGCTGTTTTCTTAATAGTTTCAGCAAGTATGTCAAAAGATTCTCCTCTTACTTTTTCTATAGCTCTTTGAACAACTCCTGGTCCACTAACTCCAACATTTATAACTACATCTGCTTCTCCTACTCCATGAAAAGCTCCTGCCATAAAAGGATTATCTTCTACTGCATTTGCAAATACAACTAATTTTGCACATCCAAAACCTTTAGTTTCTTTTGTTAGTTCTGCTGTTTCTTTTATAGTAAATCCTAGATCTCTAACAGCATCCATATTTATACCCGTCCTTGATGAACCAACATTTACAGAAGAACAAACCTTTTTTGTTTTAGCTAGTGCTTCTGGAATAGACTTAATAAGTATTTTATCTCCCTTTGTATATCCTTTTTGTACTAAAGCTGAGAATCCTCCAATAAAATCAATTCCAAGCTCTTCTGCAGCTTTATCTAATGTTTTAGCAAATTCCACATAGTTTTCTTCATTTGTAGCTCCCCCAATTATTGAAATTGGAGTAACAGATACTCTTTTATTTACTATTGGAATACCAAATTCACTTTCTATTTCATTAGCTACTTTTACCAAGTCTTTAGCACAAGTAGTTATTTTTTTATATATTTTTTCTCTTGCCTTTTCTCCATCTGAATCAATACAATCTAATAGAGAAATACCCATAGTTATAGTTCTAATATCTAACTTTTCTTCCTCTATCATCTTTATTGTCTCAAGAACATTTTGTGCATTTATGCTGTAGCTCATTATGTACTTCCCCCCAAAAATTATAGTGAATGCATTGACTTAAATATATCTTCTCTTTGAATTCTAATATCAACACCTAAGTCATGACCTTTTGCTGAAAGTGCAGCTCTTATGTCATCAAAGCTTGTATTAGCTTCTTTAATATCAGTCATCATCATCATTGTAAAATAGTTGTCCATAATTGTTTGAGAAACATTTAATATATTTATATTAAACTTTTGTAACTCTGCACTAACCCCTGCAATTATTCCTACCTTGTCTTCCCCTATTACTGTTAATATTGCTTTCATGCTATCACTCCTAAAAAAATATTTTTTATATAAAAAAAAGCCATACCAAACAAAGGGACGAAATTAACTTCCGCGGTTCCACCCTTCTTGGCATATGCCCATCTTTATAAATTATGCTCAAAGGCTCCCTTCATAATACTTGCATAATTGTTTTCACCAACCACAATCTCTCTGAAAAACTTATATTACTACTTTTCCTTCTCATTGCAATATATTATATTATACATATATATTAATTATTATTTTCATTTTTGTCAATAAAAATATATAAAGTAAAATAATATACATATATCCAATTAAAGTATTTAAATTTATATATAATTGATTTTTCTTTTACATTATTTTATAATAAGAACTTAAAAGGAAGTGAAAAAATGAAGGGATTTAATGTCAAAAAAATAGCTCTTGTAAATGATATAACAGGCTTTGGTAGATGCTCTGTAGCTGTAGCATTACCTATAATATCTGCTCTTAAAGTACAGTGTTGCTTATTACCAACAGCTATATTATCTAGCCATACTGGATTTGATAATTTTTTCTTTGAAGACTATACTCCAAAAATGAGAGAATACATAAATAACTGGGAAAAGCTTGGTCTAGACTTTGATGGAATTTGTACTGGTTTTCTAGGATCTAAGGAACAAATTAATATTGTAATAGAGTTTTTAGAAAAATTTAAAACTCCTAACAATATAGTTATAGTTGATCCTGTAATGGGTGACTATGGTGAATTATACTGCACATACACTAAGGAAATGTGTAAAGAAATGCAAAACTTAATTAAGTTTGCAGATGTTTTAACTCCAAATCTTACAGAACTTTGTAGGTTATTGGACTTGCCTTATCCAAGTGAAACTCCAACTCATGAAGAATTATATACTTTATGTGAAAAGCTTTCTATTCAAGGTCCTAGTAAAATTGTTATTACTGGGTTACAAAGAAATGGATATATAGAAAATTATATATATGAAAGTAATAAACCTCATAAAGTTATAAAGGTTGAGAAAATAGGTGAAGATCGTTCTGGTACTGGAGATGTTTTTTCTTCAATAGTATCAGCTTGTGTAGTTAAAGGTGAAGACTTTGCAGCTTCTGTGGAAAAAGCTACTGACTTTATAAGTAAGGCCTTAAAGTTTACTAATGAATTAAATTTACCTACTAATTATGGAGTTTGCTTTGAAGAGTTTCTAACAGAATTAAAATAAAAGGATGGGATTAATATGGTTATTTTATATACTTATGATAATGGTAATTACATTAACTTAAGAAATATAACATTAGAAGAAATGGATGAGAGGGGTATAAAAAGAAATATATATGTAAATTTAACTAATTCTTGCCCATGCTCATGTACTTTTTGCTTAAGGCAAACAAAGAAAATGGCAGAATCTAATAGCTTATGGTTAAAGAAAGAGCCTACTGTTGAAGAAGTTATTAATGAATTTGAAGCTATTAATTTACTACAATATAATGAAGTAATTTTCTGTGGTTTTGGGGAACCTACTGAAAGGCTAGATAAATTAATACAAGTTGCCAAGTACATAAAAAAAAGATGCCCTAAAATGCCTATAAGAATAAACTCTAATGGTCTAGGTGACTTAGTAAATGGAAAGCCAATAGCACCACTTTTAAAAGGATTAGTAGATACAATTTCAATAAGTCTTAATGCTTCAAATGAAGATGAATTTTATAAATTAACACGCAGTAAATTTGGAATAAAGTCTTATGAAGAAATGAAGAGATTTGCAGTAAGTTGTAAAGACTATATACCTAATGTAGTTCTTACAGTTGTTGATTGTATTGGTGAAAAAGAAATTAATGCATGTCAAAAAATTTGTAATGATTTAGGTATACCTTTAAGAGTAAGACCTTTTGAGTAGGAAAAATTAATGCTTTACGCTGATGGGTCTAAGTCAACGTAGAGCATTAAATTTATATTTAAGATAAATATAATTCTTATTATAAAGACATACTTATTGGTAAAATAACTAATGAAATACCTTCACATCGCAACCTTGGTATTTCAGGTACATTTATACCATTAGAGTGTAGCACATCACAACACTGATGACAGTTTGTTAATAAATGTTCATAATAATCTTGTTGTGCTGTTTTTCTAAGAAGTGAAACACACTGTCCATCATGCACAATATTTATTACTTTTCCAAATACAGTACAAGGGCAATTTACTATGTCATAAATATATGAGTTATTATTCATAAAGAAGTTTGAATTTACATTTAATACAATAGGAGTATCACCACATCTTAATATCATATCATGTGTATCATTTTTATTTAATATTTCATTTAAATGTGTAAGCATATGATTATACTTAGTAAAATTTAAAAAATTACCTTCTTTAGTTGTAAGAAGTGAATCTAATGCATCACACCCAAAAGATTTAAAAATAGTAAGTAAAGAATCTAAATAGGAATTTACAGATTCAGATGTTAACCTTCCATATACTTTTACATATTCTCCTTCACTTAAGTCTCCTTCATGTATTGTTGAATTATTAAATACTTTTACTACGTTTTTACTATTTAACTCATTTATAAGTTGATTATGAAGTGAAAATGTACTATAAATTCGTTTTAACTCCTCTTCTCTTCTTATAAACTGCCTATTTTCAAGACCCATATCATTTCTATTTGTAGATTCTCGGTGTTCCGCACTTGAAGCATTTGATCCTTTATATCCAGTTCTTTCATCTTCTCCACATCTATCTTCATCAAAATAATGCTCTCTACTTTCCATATTTGCTCTACCTGATAAAGTTCTATCTTGAATAATTCTTGTAGTCCTTACTTCAATATAGCCACTTAAAACTAATGAGGATAAATTCTTAACAAGACCTTCATCAAGATACATAAGTAAATCTAGTACTGAATCATCCACAAAACCACCTTCTTAAAGTTTAGTGTTTCATAATATGATTACTAGATTTAATTGTGAAATATTACTTTTTTTCTTTATCTTTTACTGATACATAAGGACTATCTTTATAATAAAATCTATATAAATAATCTCTTGCTTCTTCCGCATAATCTATACCAATTCTTTTGCTTGATACAATTAATCCAGTTAAATCTTCTTTTACTTCTAATAATTTTTCTAACTCATTATCTTTTTCTACTATAAATAATTCATTATCCCAAAGTAACTTATCATTTTGGGTTTTATCTAAATTTAAGGCTAAACATAATTTAGATGGCCCTGATGTTAAGTTTAGTATTTCTCTTTTTTTAAGCTCATTATAATTCTTTTTATATCTTCTTTTGGACATATAATCTAAACCTATTAAAGGTTCTATTGCTCGAATAAGTACACCTTGAGGAATTCCCTCTTTTTCAGTAATAGCATTTAAACAATAATACATTCCATAAATACTATAAATATACGTGTTTCCAGCTGGACCATACATAGGCATAACTCTTGGAGTTTTTTTCCCTCCATAGACATGAGCTGCTTTATCCGTTATACCACAGTAAGCCTCCGTTTCTACTATTTTGCCACCAACGTATATTCCATTTATTTCATGTATTAAGTATTTTCCAAGTAGCTCCTTTGCTACAGTTATAGTATCTCTAGCATAAAATTTTTCTTTTAGTATCTTCATTTTTATTTCCCTTATACATAATAAGGATAATTATAACATAATTATTTTCTATTTATTATTTACACTCAAAACTATTACATCTTGTTTCAGTATATATTGATGCATTTTGTCCGCCAACTTCTATATCAGCTAAGTTACATAAAGAATTTTCATTATGTTGACAGCTCTTAACATAACATACTAAACAATCACATTTACCACTTTTTGTTGTTGCACAATTAGTTAAGTTTCCATATAAAAGAGAGTTTAAATAAGATCCACAACAAGTTTGTTCATCATTTGCAGCAGATTTTCCTCCTATATTAACTCTATCTGCATAACAACATCCACCTTCATTATGTGAACATTCTTCCACCTTACAATTTACAACTGTCATTTTTATCTCCTCCTATTTATTAAAATATCTATCTAAAAGACCTTTAAATGCTCTTCCATGACGTGCCTCATCTTTACACATTTCATGAACTGTATCATGAATAGCATCTAAGTTTTGTTGTTTTGCAGTTGTTGCTAATTTTTTCTTTCCTTGACATGCACCATATTCTGCTTCTACCCTAGCTTGAAGATTAGCTTTAGTATCTGCCACAACTACTTCACCTAAAATTTCTGCAAATTTTGCTGCATGTTCTGCTTCTTCCCAAGCAATTCTTTTATAAGCTTCTGCAACTTCTGGATATCCTTCTCTATCTGCCTGTCTTGACATAGCAAGATACATACCTACTTCTGTACATTCACCCATAAAATTGGCTCTTAAATCATCAATTATTTCTGGTGCTAAATCTTTTCCTACACCAATTCTATGTTCATCAGCCCATTGTAATTCTTCTTTCATTTCTTCAAATTTAGATTTATCTGCTTTACATACTGGACAGATTTCTGGCGGTTCATTTCCCTCATGTATATAACCACAAATTACACATACAAATTTTTTCATCTTTATTCCTCCTATAAAATATTACATCTTTTATTTTTCCTTTTTATTGAGATTTTATGCATAAGAATTTAAATAAAATGAAATCATAGCCTTTCACTTCACTTCACTTTACAAACACTAAGTTAACCTAATACAAAAAAATCACCCCTATAGTTAATAACTACGGAGGTGATTTTTTCTTACATTACCTTTAATACTTTTTCTTCAACTCTTATAGCCGTTGCCCCTAATGAAATTTAAAAGGGATTTCTAAAATAGAAATCCCTTTTACTAGTAAGCTAATATAATATAAATTAAACTTGCTAAATAATACTACTTAGTAAATCTATAATTATTTTTCTCGTTATTATCCCAATACTCTACTCCATTTACACCATAGTAAAGTACAAATTCTGCATTTTTTGGTGTATAAGAATTTATATCAATAACATTTCCCCACATTTCAAGTCTATCAGCTTCATTAGACATATAGTGTAAATCAGATTCTCTATATGTTTTCCAATTATCAGTTGTAAATTTAATCTTAACTGTTTTAAAGTAACTAAAATTCTTTAATAAAGCTTTAACTTCATATGAAGTATATCCTGCCTTTTTAACAGTAAATAATTTTATTGCTTTATCTTTAATTATAGAAAGATATTCTTCAGGTGAAATATCCTTCACTGAAGGTTCTTCTATTATAACCTCTGGTATATTATATTCTTCTATTGGTTCCTCTACTACTTCTTCTTCGATTTCCTTTTCAGCAACTTCTTCTTTTACTTCTTCCACTTCTGGCATCTCTTTAACCTCTTCTTTTACTTCTTCCACTTCTGGCATGTCTTTAACCTCTTCCTTTACTTCTTCTACTTCTGGTATATCCTTAACTTCTTCCTTTACTTTCTCTTCTACTTCTGGTACATCCTTAACTTCTTCTGCTGCTTCCTCTTTTACGGTCTCTTCTACAGCAACTTCTTTTACTCCATCTTCTACTTTTTCCTCAACCTTATTAATAAGCTCTTCTTTTATGTTATCTTCATTATTTGATAATGGTAATTTAGGTTCAACTACTTCCTTCTCAACAACTTGTTCAACTTTTTTTGCTACTACTTTTTTAACATCTTCTTTCTTAGGCTCTATAACGTTATCTACCTTTTCTTCAACTTTAACAGTTTTTTTTGAGGTATCTTTTGTAACTTTATTACTTTTTTTTGTGTTTACATTTTCTTCTTGTATACTTGACTCAACTGTAGTAACTGCAATTTCCTTAAGTCCTTCATTGTCTACTATTTTAGTATTAGTATTTATTTCTCTTGAACGTTCTTGTACTTTTACTCTTTTTTTAACTTGCCTTTTATTCATTATGAACACCTCTCTTTGATAAATCCATTATTATAAATTTTAACATTATTTGTCAGAAATCACAAGTAACCATTTTCCATTTTGTGAATATTTATTAAAATATTATACTTATTTTATATAAATTACCAATAAATTAATAATTTAATACATATAAGTAATAACTATTGTAAAAATATTTATGAACAAATTTAGTATATAGATAATAAAATATACTATCTATATAAAATAGTAACATCTATTTTTATATAGATTATACAAAAGCGAGGGATAAACATGTCTATTTCTTATAATGAAATTATTAGCAATATAAGACAAGGAAAATATAAATATATAGGTGAGGGGTCTAGTAGAAAAGTATTTGACTTAAATAACGGATATGTAGTTAAAATAGCAAAAAATATGGCTGGAATTGAACAAAACAAAGTAGAATATATAATTTCAAATTATGATAGAAGTCATTTATTTGCAAAAGTTGTACAAGCCTCTTCCAATTATAATTTTATAATAATGCGTAAAGCTCGTAAAATTAATAGTATTATGGATGTATGTAATTACTTTAATGTATCAAATAAATTTAAATTTTTTAGTTTACCTCAAATAAGAGAACTTAAAAATAAATATGATTTGATATTAAATGATTTAACCAGAGAAAGTAGCTGGGGTATAATTAATGGACAAGTTGTAATTATCAATTATGGTTATACCTATGAAATTAAGAAAAAATATTATTAATTTTCTATAAAATAAAGCTATCCCAAAACTAATTTTCAAATAATTTATGGGATAGTCTTTTCTTATTTAATATAATTTTATATTATTAAAAATCTACTTTAGTTCCATAGTAAGTACAAGTATATAATTTTTCCATAGTTTCATCATCTATTGTTCTTGGATTTGAACCTGTACATGCATCTAAAACTGCATTGTGAGCTATAAACTTAACTTGTGCTTTAAATTCACTTTCATCTACACCATACTCTTTCATAGTATGTGGAATTTCTAGCTTTGTATTTAAATCATTAATCATATTAATTAAGGAATCTGTTAGTTCCTTATCATTATTCCCTTCAAGCTTTAACATTCTAGCAATATCTGCATATCTTCCTTCACATTCTTTTCTATTGTATTGAATTACAAATGGTAAGAAAATTGCGTTTGCACAACCATGTGGAATATGGAATACAGCTCCTACTTTATGTGCCATTGAGTGAACAATTCCAAGTAGTGCGTTACTAAATGCCATACCTGCTAAACATTGAGCATCATGCATTTCAGCTCTTGCTTCTTCATCTCCATTAAATGACTTAACAATATTTTCTTTTATCATTTCTATTGCCTTCATTGCAAGTGGATCTGAAAAATTAGATCTTAATGATGCTGTATATGCTTCTATAGCATGAGTTAAAGCATCCATTCCAGTATGTGCTATTAATGTCTTTGGCATTGTTTGAGCTAAGTCTGAATCTACTATAGCTATATCTGGTGTTAAATTAAAGTCTGCTAAAGGATACTTAATTTTAGCTTTGTAATCTGTTATTACAGAAAATGCTGTAACCTCTGTTGCTGTTCCACTTGTTGATGGAATAGCTATAAACTTTGCTTTTTGTCTAAGGTCTGGAATTCCAAATGGAATAATTGCCTTTTCAAAAGTAAAGTCAGGATACTCATAAAAAATCCACATAGCCTTAGCTGCATCTATTGGAGAACCCCCTCCCATAGCTACAATCCAATCTGGATTAAACTTTCTCATTTCTTCAGCACCCTTCATAACAGTTTCTACTGATGGGTCTGGTTCTACACCTTCAAATACATATGTTTCAAGTCCTGCTTCTTTTAAGTAGTCTTCTACTTTTTGAAGGAATCCAAACTTTTTCATAGATCCTCCACCAACTACTATAAATGCCTTCTTACCTTTAATATTTTTCAATTCACTTAAAGAGCCTTTCCCATGATATAAGTCTCTTGGTAATGTGAATCTTGCCATTATAAGCAACCCCCTTCGTAATTACAATTTCTTAAATATTATAATCAATTGATTTTCGCAAGATAATTATACCATACTTTCCATATTAATTGCATAAATTTTTTGAAAATTTACTTAAATTTAAAACCTACTAGATTTATAATCTACTAGGTTTTTACTTGCCTTCCTGAAAATTTAGAAATTTCTTAGCCATAAAATTTAAATATTTTAATTATATTTCTCTTAGTTTTCAGAATTTATTATTCTTTAATTTTTACCAAACAATCTTTTCTAAAGAATGCCATGCCGTACTTTATTATATTTTCATATCCTTGTTCATTAAGCTCATCTTCATAATGCTTATCTTCTATTTGTTTTAATGCTTCATCACATTTTGTGAAAATTTCTTTTGGTTTATTACATACTTTTATTTCAATTATTATTGCTTTTTCAAAAATTGATAAAGGCTTAATAAAAATATCACTTCTTCCATCACCAGTTTCTCTATTTGATTTTACTATATACCCATCCATATATGATAATATTCCAACAATAAAACCATGATAAAAATTTTCATATGCATCATTAAAACTTATTGTTTTTCTTAGCAGTCTGTTTATTTCTTTTTGAAATACCTTAATATCCCCATTTAAAATTGATGTATATAAATATGATAAGTTTTCTGTTTTTATTTTTTCATTAAACCATTTTAATATTTTTGTTCTAAATATATATTTTACTTCTTTGTTTGGTATTGCTAGTTCAATAAATCTATTGTCTTCTCTATCTACTCTTTCAGATATTTTTTTGAAATACCCAGTAAAGAACATAAAATTCCAAAGGTTATCTAAAGTATCATACACTTCATCATATGTTATATCTTCATGTATTGGTTTTTCTATAGTTTTTCCTTCTATAAGAGCTTCAATTTCATTTTTAGTTTTATCGTCTGCTCTTTCTATAAGACTCTTTACTATACTATTTGAACTTGTATTTGCCCAATATGATGTAGGATATTCTTCACCATTTATTCGCATATCCTTTACATATCTTACAACACTCCATGGATTATATACATTTTCATCACCAAAAATATATCCATTATACCAATCTTTTAATTCTTCATACTTGTCATTTAAGTCATAATCATTACAAATTTTATTAATTTCTTTATTTGTAAATCCAAAATACTCTTCATAAGATTTATTTAAAATAGATATTATTTCTAAGTTATTTAATCCTGTGAATATACTTTCCTTTGAAATTCTTAAACATCCGGTAATAACCGAAAATTCTAAGGATGAATTTGTTTTTAATGCTGACTCAAATAGTGATCTTATAAATTTAATCATGTCATCATAAAAACCTTCAAAAAAAGCATTTTCAAGTGGTACATCATATTCATCTATTAATATAATTACTTTTTTATTATGATATTTTTCTAAACAATTACTTAAAAATCTTAAAGAAGTTGCATATAAAGACATATCATCGTCTTCATTCATTATTTTTCTATATCTATCTTCACTTTCTTTTAAAATATCTTTATTAAGAATATGTTCATGTCTTCTAAATTCATTTGCAATTTCTTCTCTTAAACATCTAAAAGCAAGTTCTTTACTACCTTGCTTTGCAGATTTTAGTGATAAATTTATTACTGGGTACTTTCCCATATGTGAAGTATATTTTTCTCCAGATGTCATAATATTAAGTCCTTCAAAAAGATATGAATTTTCTTCCTTTTCACCTGTTATTTCATTATATCTATCTTCAAAGAAATACTGTAACATACTCATATTTAGGGTTTTTCCAAACCTTCTTGGTCTAGTAAATAAATTAACATCTGCCTTATTATCTAATAAATCTTTTATTAATAATGTTTTATCTATAAAATAATAGCCTCTAGTTATTAATTTTTTAAAATTATCTATTCCTATTGGAAGTGGTTTATAATCCATTATTACTTCCTCCTGCTCTTATCTATTTTCTATTATAGCCTAAAACATACAATAGTAAAACTCTACAAAAAAATTTAGTTTCCTAATTAATTTTATACAAAAAGAGTGTACATTTTAAATGTAACACTCTCTTTTGTATTAGTTTCTTGCTAGTTTTGTTGTACTTACTACTTCCTTTGGTTTTGGGAACTCTAAAACTTGTTCATCTTTTACTTTCTTAAATGCAACTGATAGCATTAACTTAATTCTATTTAGTTGGTTTACTTCTGAAGCACCTGGATCATAGTCTACTGCTACTATGTTTGCTTTTGGATATTTTTCTTTTAGCGGCTTCATCATTCCCTTACCTGTTACGTGATTTGGTAAACATGCAAATGGCTGCATACATATTATATTGTCTGTTCCGCTTTCTATAAGCTCTACCATTTCTGCTGTTAAAAACCATCCTTCACCACTTTGATTACCTACCGAAAGTATTGGTTCTGCCATTTTAGCTAATTCCTTAATATGCTTTGGTGCATGGAAGTGTTGTGATGCTTCTAATTCTTTTTTCATTGTTTTTCTGAACATTTCCATTATACTTATTGCAAGCATATTTAAGTCTCTTGATTTCCTTGAAGCTTCTCCTAAATATTTATATTTAAATTCTGCATCATAGCATGAATAGAAGAAGAAGTCCATTAAATCTGGCATTACAGCTTCTCCACCTTCTCTTTCTATAACCTTAACAATATCATTATTTGCTGTTGGGTGGAATTTAACTAATATTTCTCCTACTAGTCCTACCTTTGGTTTTACTACATTTATTCTTTCTAGCTCATCAAATTCTTTAATTATATTTTTAATATTCTTCTTAAACTCACTCATTTTACCATTTCTTGAGTTTTCTTTAGCTTTTTCATTCCACTTTTCATATAGTGCATCTGCTGATCCTGCTACTTTTTCATAAGGTCTTGTTGCATATAAAACTCTCATAAATAAGTCTCCATATACAAGTGCCATAAGTGCTCTCTTTAATAAACCTACACTTAATTTAAAGCCTGGTTGTTTTTCAAGTCCAACTGAATTTAATGATATTATAGGAATTTGTGAAAGTCCTGCTTCTTTAAATGCCTTCTTTAAGAATGCAACATAATTTGTAGCTCTACATCCTCCCCCTGTTTGAGTTATTATAACAGAAGTATTATTTATATCATATTTTCCTGATTTTAATCCATGAATAATTTGTCCTACAACAATTATTGATGGATAGCATGCATCATTATTTACATACTTTAATCCTTCTTCAACTGCTTCCTTATCTATTGAAGGAAGAACTTCCATATCATATCCACATGCTTTAACTGCCTCTTCTATAATTTCAAAATGTATTGGTGACATTTGAGGAGCTAGTATTTTATGTCTCTTTCTCATTTCTTTTGTGAATGTAGCATTTTTATATTCTATATTTTCTTCAATTGGAGTATATCCATTTCTTTCTCTTTCTTCCATAGCTGCTTTTAATGATCTTATTCTTATTTTTGCAGCACCTAAGTTATTTCCTTCGTCTATTTTAAGACATGTATATATTTTGCCCTTAGAAGCCATAATTTCTGCAACTTGGTCAGTTGTTACTGCATCAAGTCCACATCCAAAAGAGTTAAGTTGTATAAGTTCTATATTATTATTATTTGCTGCAAAATATGCTGCTCTATATAATCTTGAGTGATACATCCATTGATCAACTACTCTAAGTGGAGTATCTATTTTTCCTAAATGAGAAATACTATCTTCTGTTAAAACTGCCATATCAAAAGATGTTATAATATCTGGAATACCATGGTTAATTTCCGGATCTATATGGTATGGTCTTCCTGCTAATACTATGCCTTTTTTGCCCGTTTTCTTTAAATATTCTAGGGTTTCTTGCCCTTTATTTCTTAAATCTTCGTCAAATTTATCTCTTTCTAAATATGCAGCATCTACTGCTTTTTTTGCTTCTTCAAGAGTAACATTAAAATCCTTAAACTCTTCTACTATTCTCTTTGGTAGTCCCTCTTTATCATTTAATGAGAAGAAAGGTTCTATAAATTTAATATTTTCTTCTTTTAATATGTCCATATTTGTCCTTATAACTTCTGGATATGATGTTACCATTGGACAATTATAATGATTTCCTGCATCCTTAAATTCCTTTCTTTCATAAGAAACACAAGGATAGAATATGTTCTTAATTCCTCTATTAATTAAAGACATTATATGTCCATGAGAAATTTTTGCTGGATAACAAGCTGATTCTGAAGGAATTGTTTCTATTCCAAGTTCATAAACTTTTTTGCTAGAAACAGCTGATACTTCTACTCTAAAACCTAACTCTGTTAATAAAGTAAACCAAAATGGATAGTTTTCATACATATTTAAAACTCTTGGAATACCTATTGTTCCTCTTTTGGCTTCTTCCTTTTTTAATGGCTTATAAGAGAATAATCTCTTAAATTTATATTTATAAAGATTTGGTACTTCATCATTATGTTTTTCTATACCTAATCCTCTTTCACATCTATTTCCTGAAATAAATTCCTCATCTGTTGAGAATTTATTTATTGTTAAAAGACAGTTATTACCGCACTTTCCACATCTTCTAAAGTCTGATGTCATTTCAAAGCTATCAATTTTATCTTTTGGAAGTAATGTAGAAACTTCTCCTTCTACATATCTTTCTCTTGAAATTAAAGCTGCACCAAAGGCACCCATAAGCCCTGCAATATCTGGTCTTACAGCTTCTCTATTTGATACAATTTCAAAGCTTCTTAAAACTGCATCATTATAGAAAGTACCTCCTTGTACTATAATCTTTTTCCCCATTTCCTTTTCATCTCTTATTTTAATTACTTTATATAAAGCATTTTTTATTACAGAGTATGAAAGTCCTGCAGAAATATCTGAAACTTCAGCACCTTCTTTTTGAGCTTGCTTTACTTTAGAATTCATAAATACTGTACATCTAGAACCTAAATCAACAGGTGCATGTGATTTTAATGCTTCTTTTGCAAAATCTTTTACATCCATATTAAGAGACCTTGCAAAACTTTCTATAAATGAACCACATCCTGATGAACATGCTTCATTTAAAAGAATGGAATCTATTACTCCATTTTTTATTCTTAAGCACTTCATATCTTGTCCACCAATATCTAAAATAAAGTCAACTCCAGGTAAGAAATAATCTGAAGCTTTATAATGTGCTATAGTTTCTATTTCTCCTAAATCTACATGAATAGCAGCTTTTATTAATGCTTCTCCATATCCTGTTACTGTAGCTTTAGCTATTTCTACCCCTTCTGGCATTTTTGTATAAAGATCTTTTAATATAGAAACAACATTTTTTAAAGGATTACCTTTATTACTTCCATAAAAATCATAAACTATTTCTTTATTTTCATTTATAGCCACAACCTTAGTAGTTGTTGAACCTGCATCTATTCCAAGGAATATTTTCTTTGTAAAATCTCCTCTTTTAGCCTTTGCTTTTTCATGTCTTTCTTTAAATTGCTTTAATTCTTCTTCATCTTTAAATAAAGGTTTAAGTCTTTCAACTTCTTCATCTTTTATGTCACTTATTTCTTCAACCTTATTTGCTAAGGTCTTTAAACTTATAGGAGTAAACTCTCTTGATAAAAGAGCTGCTCCAGTAGCAACAAATAATTGAGAATTATTGGGGAATATTATTTCCTCTTCTGTTAATTCAAGCGTTTCAATAAACCTATTTCTTAATTCAGATAAGAAATATAAAGGTCCTCCAAGAAATGCTACATTTCCTCTTATAGGCTTACCACAAGCAAGTCCACTAATTGTTTGATTTACAACAGCTTGAAATATTGATGCAGCTATATCTTCTTTCATAGCACCTTCATTAATTAATGGTTGTACATCAGTCTTTGCAAATACTCCACATCTAGAAGCTATTGGATAAATTACTTTATGATTTTTTGCTAAGGAATTAAGTCCCATAGCATCTGTATTTAAAAGTGTAGCCATTTGATCAATAAATGCACCTGTACCTCCTGCACATGTACCATTCATTCTTTGTTCTATTCCACCCTTAAAATATGTTATTTTAGCATCTTCTCCTCCAAGCTCTATAGCTACATCTGTACGTGGAATTTCTTCTTCTATAGTTTTTGTACAAGCTATAACCTCCTGAACAAAATCAATATTTAACCACTTAGAAACAGAAAGGCCACCAGAGCCTGTAACTGCTGCTGAAACCTCTACATTTCCTACAGCATCATAAGCTTCCTTTATTAAACCTATTATTGTACTTCTAATATCTGAATAATGTCTTCTATATTCTGAATATAGTTTTTTATTATTTTCATCTATTATTACTAGCTTAACTGTTGTCGACCCAACATCTAACCCCATACTATATTTTTTCATTAACTATTCCTCCCAATTGTACCTTGTACAGTCATATTATTATAGCATAATTTAACAAAAAATCCTAGTAATAATTATTATCCATTAAATATCCTTATTAGTTTAACTCTTATAAATTTATTAATCCTAATAAACTATGTATATTTTATTTAATATTTGTCCATAATTTTGATATACAAATAGTTAGGAGAGTAGAAAATGGATTATTTTAATGAAGGTAACAAGTTATATAATGATGAAAACTATAAAAAAGCATTAGATTATTATAAAAAGTCAATTTCAAAAAAAGAAAAGGAAGCATGTTCATATTATAATGCTGGTGTATGTTATATTAAACTTAAGGATTTTTGTAATGCTATAGATATGTTAAAACATGCAATTAAAATTCAAAGAGAAAGTAAATACTTTTTTAACTTAGGTTACTGTTATGCTATGCTTGAAGATAATACTAATGCTATTATTAACTTTAATTTAGCATGGGCAACAAATAATGATGATAAAGATTGTGAAAGAGCCTTAGACTTATTAATAAAAAAGATTAATAATTAAGGAGTGTTGCATAAGTTTTAGCAACACTCCTTATTATATTATTTTCTAGCTTTTTCTACTCTTAGTTTTTTACCTTTAATAGTCATATCTTTTAAAGCATTTAAAGCAATATTTCCTTTTCCATTTAATATTTCAACATATGAAGCAATATCTTGAACATCTATTATTCCAATATCCTCTGAGTTTATTCCTTCTATATTAGAAATAGCACCAACAAAGTCTACTGCTCTTATCTTCTTTTTCTTTCCACCATTAAAGTATAACTTAGTAATTTCTTTATTTATTTTTAAAGCTTTATCTTTCTTTTTCTTTGGAGCTTTCTTTAAAATATCCTCTTCATTAAATCTTACATTTTTTAATTCTTCTAAAGGTTTTTCTGGTATTTTAAAGTTAGTATACTCTTGTATTTCATTTAATATTCTATCTTCATAAGGAGTTACAAAGGTTATAGCATTTCCCTTTTCACCTTTTCTCCCTGTTCGCCCTATTCTATGTACATAAGCTTCTTTTTCAACAGGAATATCAATATTTATAACATGAGTTATTCCTTCTACATCAATTCCACGAGATGCAACATCTGTAGCTACTAATATTCTAAACTCACCTTTTTTAAATCTATCCATAGCTTGTGTTCTATCTTTTTGAAGCATACCACCATGAATTTTATCTACTGAATAATTTTTTTCCTTTAATTTATTAAAAGCTAAGTCTACATTTCCTTTTGTCTTACAGAATATTACGCATGTTTCTGGAAGTTCTTTATTTAAAAGGTTAATTAAATAATCTAACTTTTCTTCTCCTCTTACTCTATAAAAGCTATGATTAATTCTATCTGTAATAAGATTTTCTTTTTCTATTTCTATATTTACTGGTCTATTCATAACTTTGCTACAAAGCTCTTTAACTTCATTTGGGAATGTAGCAGAGAAAAGACAAGTTACTCTTTTCTTTGGAATTCTTCTAAAGACTCCTTCTATTTGTCCTATAAAGCCCATATTAAACATTTCATCAGCTTCATCTATAATTATATATTTAAGATTTTTAACATCTAAAGTTTTTCTATCAATATGATCTAATACTCTTCCTGGAGTTCCTATTACAATATGAGTTTTTCCTTTTAATTCTCTTTCTTGATCCTTAAAAGGTGATTTTCCATAAACACAAACACCTTTTATTCTTTTATATCTTCCTATATTCTTAACATCTTCATTTATTTGAATAGCAAGTTCTCTTGTTGGTGTTAAAATAAGAGCTTGTGGAGAATTTTCTTCCCATTTTACTCTTTCACATAAGGGAATAACAAAAGATGCAGTTTTTCCTGTACCAGTTTGTGCTTTTGCCATAATATCCTTATTTAATAAAAGTTCAGGAATTACTTTTTCTTGAACCTTTGTTGGATTTAAATAATCTAAATCTTTTAAAGCTTTTAATATTTCATTGCTTAATTTATATTTTTCAAAGTTATTTTTCATTTTATCTCCTTAAGTAAATAATAAATATTCTAAAAACTCTACATTTCCAATAAAGTGAATATGAGCATAACCCGCTAAGGTATTTTTCTTCTTATATCCACATTCCCACGAAATAGTTTCTTTTCTATAATCTTCTTTAAAGACCTTATATACTTTATTTTCTTTAAGTTCTACTAAAGACTTATGAAATTCATGAGCTGTTATTTCTAAATCCTCATACTTAACCTTACAATATCCAAAGTTATTTAACTTATTAGTCATAAAGCTTTTTCCTTGAAAAAATCCTACCATAGGATATCCTTCAATTTCTTCAGTTAAATACATTAACCCACCACATTCTGCATAACAATGCAGGCCATTTTCTAATGCTTCTTTTATGGAATTTCTCATAGAAATATTCTTACTTAATTCTTCTTTAAATACTTCAGGATATCCTCCTCCAATATATAAAAAATCTAAATCCTTTGGAATTTCCTTATGTTCTAGTGGACTAAAGTATATAACTTCTCCTACTTCTTCTAACATTTCTAAGTTTTCTTTATAATAGAAATTAAATGCCTTATCATAAGCTATTCCTATTTTAATATTTCTATTTTTAAGTTTAGTTCTTTTTGAAGAAATAGAAACATTCTTAAGAGAATTAATTATTTCTTCAACATTTACATACTTTTCAATTAACTCTTTGCAAATTTCTATTTTATCTAATAAATTATCTACTTCAACACTTTGAACAAGACCTAAATGTCTGCTAGAAAGTTTTATATCATCACATTTAGGAACATAACCAAGAACCTTAACGTTACAATTCTCTTCAATACATGCCTTAAGTAAATTATAATATTTTTCACTTACAGAATTTAACACAACTCCTGCTATATTTGCATTCTTAAAATTCTTAAGACCATTTATTTCTGCACATAAAGTTAAACTTTGAGCCTGTGGAGTTATAACTAAAACTATAGGAACATCTCCTAAAATTTCACATACTTCATAACATGATCCTTCTGTTGTAACTCCTTTTCCATCATATAAACCCATTGCCCCTTCAATTATGGCAACATCTCCTTCTCCTCTAGAAAAAGCTTCCTTCATACCTTCTTTAGTCATAAGAAAAGTATCTAAATTTCTTGAAGCATTATTAGTTACTGCTTTATGAAATGCTGGATCTATATAATCAGGACCACATTTAAACCCTTGAACTTTATATCCTCTATCCTTTAATGCCTTCATAAGACCTAAAGTAAAAGTAGTTTTTCCACCACCACTGCAATTTGAAGAAATCACTAATGTTTGCATCTTCTTTCTCCTTTCTTTGTTTCGCCAATACCTAAGTATCTTTTATCTGATGTCTAGCCGTTGTAACACTCCCTTGTTCTATATAACAGGGAGCTAACAACGGACACGACCCTAGATTAACTCAACTAAATTCAGTAGGAGATAAAAACTCCTACTGAATAAGTTTC
>JAFADP010000099.1 GCA_023424785.1 Bacillota bacterium | reverse complement strand
GTACATGAAGATATAACTTATGACGATGTTTATGATAATTTAGATAACTTATGGAACTTTATGTTCTTTACTGGATATTTCAAAAAGATAAGTGAAAGAATGGATGAAAATACCCAAGAAAACTTTGTAGAGCTAGCAATACCAAACTTAGAAGTAAAGTATATCTTTAGAACTAAGATACTTAAATGGTTTAATGAACATATAAAACTTTGTGATATGACAAAAATGTTTAATGCTATAATAAATAAAAATGTAGAGTTGTTTGAAATAGAATTAAATAAATTACTTTTAGATACAATAAGCTTTAATGATGCATATGAAAATTTCTATCATGGATTTTTAGTAGGGGTCCTTTCGAATATGAAAGGATATATAGTTAAATCTAATTATAAGGTAGCATCTCATCGTAAGGATGAGATGGGCTGTACCTCTAAGCTCAATACTTCGCTAAGTAGTACATGCCAAGGTGGAACCGGAAGAAGTGATTTATTTATTAAGTCAGTTTCAAGACGGGGAATTGCTATAGTAGTAGAGTTCAAAATAGCAAATAACATTGATGATTTAGAAAAAAAAGCAGATGAAGCTATAGAACAAATAGAAGATAGAAAATATGATATGGAGCTTAGAAGTGAAGGTTATAAGAATATTTTCAAATATGGGATAGCTTTTTATAAAAAGGATTGTCTAATAAAAATAAAAGATTAAATAATAGATTTAGAGTTAATGTTTAGATTATTAAGCATTAACTCTTTTTGTTTAGAGTATTTTAGACTTTAGATTTTATAGTGGAAGGCTGGGCAAATGTTAAATAGAAAATAGATGGTCGTTCAACATCATACCGAAGGAGAAGCCACTAAGGTTATTAATTGTATATTTTTATGCATTGACTCTTTATTTTTAAAAAATGTATTAATATTATAGAAATGAATCAAAATTTAAATAAAAAATGTACTAATTAGTGCATAAAAATTGACTATGTGTATATAATATAGTATTATAATAACTAAAGATATAAAAGTTGGGGGTTGATGCGGTGTCAGAACATTATAATCAAAATTATACGAGAGAAGAAGTTGAGGTTATTTTAAATAAGATAAAAGATTGTATAAATGATAACCAGTACATAATATCACAAAATCAAAATAGAGCAGAGAATGTTCAATTTATTACTGAATATAGATTAGATGAGAAAAAAAGAAAAGAAATTTTATTAAGTATAGAAGTGGATGATTTTTGTCATTCATTAAATAACACAAATCCAGGGTATGAACATGAAGTACTTTATGTATTTTGCCCACAAAGAAATTTATTTGATATTTTTGGAGAAGAAGAATTTGTTGATATATATACTAAATTTAATATTATAGAATATAAGATTGACAAAAAGAGAGTGGTTACAATTTCATTTCATAAAAGAAATAAGCCAATTGCTTATCTGTTTAGATAATCAATTGGGGTTTTTTGAGGGAGGAATGTAAAATGAATAAGAATATGACTTTTTGCGAGCAGTGTAGGGATGATGTTCTTTATATTGAAAAAGATGAAATTATTGAAGCAAATTTAAAAGGTGAAATTTATAGATATGCTGGTAAAAGAGCATTTTGTAAGGAATGTAATAGTGAAGTATTTGTTAGTAATATAAACGATTATAATTTAAAAAATTTATATAATGAGTTTAGAAAACAAAATAATATAATTTCACTTGAGCATATATTAGAAATACCTAAAAAATATAATATAGGGAAAAGACCATTATCTTTATTATTAGGATGGGGAGAACAAACATTTAGCAGATATTGTGATGGTGATATGCCAACTAAACAATATTCGATGATTTTGGAAAGAATATTTAATGATCCTAGTTATTATTTAGAGTTATTAGAAAGTAATAAAGATAGATTAAAATCTAAATCAACATATGATAAGAGTAAAGAAGCAACTAAGATGTTAATACTTGAGCAACATAGTTGCAATGAAAGTAAAATAGATTCAGTTGTTAATTATTTATTGCATGAGTGTGAAGATATTACGCCACTTGCATTACAAAAAATATTATATTATATTCAGGGTTTTTATTATGCATTTTTAAATAACTTTATATTTGAAGAAAATTGTGAAGCATGGGTTCATGGACCAGTTTTTAGGGATATATATTATAAATATAAAGAGTATAGATTTGATCCAATTATAGGGTATGATATTAGTAATACATCTGATTTATCGGTTTCTGAAAAAGCTGTTATAGACAGTGTTATAAAAAATCTAGGATGTTATAGTGGAAAGATATTAGAAGCATTTACACATGCAGAAATGCCTTGGCTAAAAACTAGAGGTGATTTGCCACTTTCTGTAGGTACAGATAGAGTAATTAAAAAAGATTTAATAGCAGATTACTTTATGGCTGTTAAAGAAAAAAATAATATGATAAATCCTTCAGATATTGGGGACTATAGTAAAAAGATGTTTGAGCAAATTTTAAATAATAGATAGAAAAAATATAAATTTATTCAGAAAGATGATAACTACATTATCATCTTTCTGAAATTCACCCAAGTATTAGGCAAGAACTTAAATACTTGGGTTTTGTTTAACAAATATATTAATAAATAAAGTGGACAATACTATTTTTCATTGTAAATTTTCAAAGACCAGTGATCATTACTCCTGGACTTTAAAATATGTATAATCAACATTAAGAACTTCAGCTATTTCTTTTATAGTTTCTGTTTTAGGGATTCGATTTCCTTGTTCCCAATAACATACACTAGTAAAGCTCTTATTCAATAAATTAGCAAATTCATGTTGATTTAGATTTCTCTCAAGTCTAAGATATCTTAATTTTTGAGCAAATGTATCTAATTC
>JAFADP010000078.1 GCA_023424785.1 Bacillota bacterium | reverse complement strand
TTTTCCATACTTAATAAAATTAATATTATTACAATGTGGACATGCCTTTATTGTATTTAATCTCACTTCTTTTATATTTTTAAAGTTTAGGTTAAGAATCTCTTCTATTTTTAATGAATTATTATTTATCATATTATCACCTTAATTTCTATTATTTCTCATATATACGAACATTTATTTGTATTATTGACATAGATTAAGATTCTTAAACACTAATTATATAATTTTTTTCTTATAATTTTACCAACATTTAATGCGAAAATTCCCTAAGTAGTAGAAAGGGCATTAGCCACACATACCTCTTCCCCCCAAAAAGCCCCACCTCCTACAAAAGCCTTAAAAAAAAGAACCCTCAAAGGGTTCTTTTTAATATCTTCTACGTCTACTTCTTCTACGTCTATTTCCGCTTGCAATTACTTTAACAATAAATATTATTAGTACTATTATAATTATAATACCTACAATTACTGCTATATATATTATAAGATTTGCTTTTATTAAAGATCCTACAGTTATGTCAACTGTTCCTTTAACATTTTCAGTATATTGCATTACATTAACATTTAAGTTTACTTTATTGTTTGAAGCAACTTTCCAAGCGCTTTGTTCTTGATCTTTATTTAATGTTATTTTTGTTTCTGTATCATTTATATCATTTGGATATAATTTTACATCTTCAGCAAGATTAATTGTTGTTGATATTGTTTTTTTAGGTCCAAAGAAACCAAATAATTTATATTCAAGTTCCATTGTTCCAACTTCTTCTCCAGAAGCTTTATATACTTCTTTTTCTAGTGGGTAGCTATAATCCATCATTGAATTTAAATCTTCAAATCTCTTGCTATTATCATTACGATCACACTTAAGTACTACACCTACTAATTTTCTTCCATCTCTTTCATATACACCAGCAAAGCATGTCCCTGCATCATTTGTAACACCTGTTTTACCACCTATGTTACCATTTTTACCAAGTTCAGTGTTTCTGTTTTCTATCTTTATTCTTGTATCACCTGGTAATATAACATTAGCTTCGCTTAGTTCCATTGTTTCTCTTACCCAATCATTTTTAAATGCTTCTCTAGTTATAATAGCAAGCTCATAAGCTGTTGAGTAATTTACATCACCACTTTCTCCTGGTAATCCATTAGGATTTTCAAAATAAGTTGATGTTAATCCAAGTTCTTCTGCTCTTTTATTCATTTCATCAACGAACTTCTTACTATCTCCTGAAACATTATCTGCTACCATATAAGCTGCATCATTTCCAGAGAAAAGTAATAATTCCTTCATTACTGTATCTGCATTTAAAGTATCTCCTACTTTAAGACTTTTTCCATAAGGAGCCATTTGTTCACTATTCATAGTATATGGTGGCTGTGCTAAAGCTTCTTCAGTATACGTTAATGTGTCCTTCTTAGACTTTGCTTCTGCAAATAATAATGCAGTCATAATTTTTGTTGTACTTGCTAAATACATTTTTTCATTAGCATTCTTTTCATAAATAATTTCGCCTGTGTCATAATCCATAACTATTGCTGCTTCTGAAACAATTGTTGGCTCTACTTCCTTTGCATAAACACTTCCTACAAATGGAGTAGCTAATGACATAGCAAGAGTTAATGCTAATGTCTTAAAAAAATTCTTCTTTTTAACCATCTTTCTCTTCCTATCCTTACTTATATAATATATTTTTTAAAGCATCTTAATTATATCATTTCTACACTTTAATAACAATTACATATTAATTAAAAAATTGCCTTGAAATCTACATTTCAAGGCAATTATAACCATTAATTCCAGTTTAGTTCTCCCTTACTATCTAAACTTAATCTGGTAGTAATATTTAATTCTTTTTCACCATCGCCCATATCAATAGTACCTTTTATACTTGCACTAAATAATCCATTCTTTTCTGAAGATGATAGCTTAAATGTATCTGCTCTACTTTGTGTTACAGTTTTTCCGTCTATTGTTTTTCCAACTAAAAGCTCTTTAATTTTACTTTCATCAACTTCTTTTAATTCAAAATCAGTTACTTCTAAAGAATTATATTTAATATAACTATCATTAAATGATTTTGTTATTGTTAATTCTCCTTTAAAGTTTCCTTTAGTAATAGCACCACTTTCTATTGTTCCTGAAATTTCTATTACTATATTTTCTCCAGCTTCTTCAAAAGTATCAACTTTTAAGTTATTTAATAAATCTGAAGGTATATTTAAAGTTTCTTTATCTTCACCTTTAACAAAAGTAAATCTTAAGCTATTATCTTCTAATAATTCTTCAATATGTTCCTTAAGTCCTTCTTCTGGATTTTCTTCAAGTTCACTAACTGATGCTAATGATTTAGCAGTTGTGCTTAATTCTGAAATTTCCCATTCCCCATCTTCAAAAATAGCTTCCCCTTCAAGTGGTATTATAGCTTTTAAGAAACCATTAGAAGTTACTAAATTACATGTAAAGTCCTTAACTAAGTTATCTTTACCATCTTTAACTTTAATATCTTCTACTTTATCATCTTCTTCAACAGTGAAGTATCCAAATCCTAAATAAAAACCTTCATCTACAAGTAAATCTGATAGCTTGTCTTCTATATTTTCTTTTGGTGTAACTTCTAAATCCTCTAAATATACATTATTAAGTTCCCACCCATCCTTATCATAATAAACTAAGCTTATATAAGCTTTAGCATCTACTTTCATACTTTCTAAATCAAGAGTAATATCAGCCTTTATCATATCACTGCTTTTTCTTTCTGTATCTCTTGATTTAATTTCAAATTTTTCAATATTCTCGTCTGTCATTTTATATGAGTTACTATATATCTCTACACTCTTTCCAACTAACATATCTTCAACTTTATTTTCTGATACTGCTCCACCTTTAATAAAGTTTACAACCAAAAATGCTCCAATGATAATAACAATTATAGCTCCTATAATTCCTAAAATCTTTTTATGTTTTTTAGCACCATTTAAAATAGTTTGTCCATTTTTTAAAACATTTTCTCCAAGATCCTTATTTAAATCAGTGTTAAAGTCATTACTTACTTCATTTTCTCTTATTAATTCCCCACAGTAAGGACAATATATATTATTTTCTATTTCTTTATTACAATTTTTACACTTCACTATAGTTACCTCCTAGAATAACCCATCAAAGAAGTTATTTATTCCACTATCTACTGCACTTTCAACTGCACTTAAAATTTGATTATAGAATAATGCTCCATATATACATAAAAGTAATGCACCTACTGCTGCAAATACATATAATGCCTTACTTCTTCCAATTTCAATATTATTTATTATACTTCCGTAAATTAAGTATATAGCTAAATAAATATTTATTGATAAAAGTATAGTAGCTACTGTTCCACTTATAAATGATAACATTACTGCTAAAGCACCAATTACTGTTGGTAATACAAATGGATATGCTACTATAGCTAATGCATCTTTAAATTCTATTTTACTTCTCTTAAATATAGCAGGAATTGCATATACTGCTCCTGATAAAGCTAAAAGAACTACAAATGTTACTAAAGGTATTGATATATATAATACTTTTAATGATACAATCTTACCTATATCCATAGACATACCATAAACACTATATTTAAATACACCAGATAATACTGATGAAGCTAAGTTTTTAACACAAAGAACTGCTCCAACTCCACTTACTATTGATATTAATGCCATTGTAATTAATGTATTTATTAATCCTATATCATTAATTTTTTTAATTCCCTTAAAAGGATG
>JAFADP010000066.1 GCA_023424785.1 Bacillota bacterium | reverse complement strand
CCATAATTAGTAATTGGATATAACACTTCCTTATCTATTTCTATTGGACTGGCTAAAAAACTACTTTCATTTTGCCAATCTAAAGTTAATAAGTTTAATATTTTATCAAATGTCTCTCCATTATCAATATTTTTAATTTGGCTAGTAAGCTCATGTAATTTTTCCTTAACTTCTGGTAGCTTTTCTTGAATAGCAGGTATATTATCTTCACCAAACTCTCCTATTACTCCTAATGCACCTAATATACTCTTTATATTTGGTATACTATCTTCTACTTTAGATATAATACTTTCACCATTTGATATAATTAAATTAATATCACTTATTCCATCATTTATAGCTGGTAATATTACAGATGGATAATCCCTATTTACCTTATTAATTAATGCTGTTGTGTTAGTTATAGAATCTTTTATTTCACTTAACCTATTACTTGAAAGAGCTTCCCCATTATCAATACTAGTTATTCCATTATTTATTAATGTTATTGTATTCCTTAAGCTATCTCCTAAACTTCTAAAAATACTTATTACATTTAATAACTTTTCATTATTAAAAGACTCTAAAAATGAAGTTAATGAATTAATATTACTATAAACATTCTCTAACCTTTCTCTTGAATTACTTAAACTCAATCTAATATCTTCTGATGTTTGCTCTGGATTTATTGGCTCTACTAAAGATGTAACAGTATTTCCAATATTAGAAGCAATATTTAAACCTTGCTCTATTGATGGACTTATACTTTCTATGCCATCCTTAAATTGAGCTAGATAATCATTACCTTTTTCTAATATATTTTCGGATTCACTTAAACCTGATTCTACATTTGGAATTATTGTATTAAGTTTGGTAACTAATTCTGATATAGTAATTGATCCGTTATAAGCCTTATCTACAAGGTCTTGAATTTGCGGCATATTTTCGTCTACTTCATAGATTACGTCAACAATCTTTCTTATTTCATC
The DNA here is from genome assembly GCA_023424785.1 of Bacillota bacterium. Lineage (GTDB taxonomy): Bacteria > Bacillota > Clostridia > Clostridiales > Clostridiaceae > Clostridium. The sequence goes on along the minus strand of JAFADP010000066.1, from coordinate 8,295 downwards.
TTTTGAATTTGTTACCTTTATTCCTATTTCATTAGCTATTTTAAATATTACTCCATCTATAGTTTTTATAATCTTACTTCCAATTTCACTTTTTATAGTAGTTATACCTTTATCTGTAATTTTAGGTACAATAGCATTAAGTTTTTGATTTACAGAATATATTAACTTAGGTTTTTCTATATTATTAGTAGTTATTGAAAGTAACTTTTCAGTAAAATCTTCTGGAATTACTATAGTAGCATAATATTTTCCATTTTCTAATCCATACTCAGCTTCCTTTTCACTTATAAAATTCCATCCTAATGCTTTATTATCTTTTAGGGTATCTATTATTACATCTCCAACATTAAATTCTTTACCGCTTACATTTCCACCTTTATCATTATTTACTATACCAACTTGTATAGCACCTGTATTTCCATAAGGATCCCAAGCTGCTTTAATATTAAACCAAGCATAAAAACAAGGTAAGACTATAAGTATTATAATCATTAATAGTGCAGCCTTATTCTTAACTATATTTTTCATATCTCTTTTATAAATTTTTAACGAATTTTTCATGCCTATCATCCTCACTTCATTTTCAATAAAACTATTATATCACAAAATGACTAAAAGTCATTTTTTTTATTTTTCTCCTTTCAATTTTATTTTTCTCCTTTCAAATTTATTTTTCCCAAAAAAATAAAAACAGTAGCAAATATTAAAATTCACTACTGTTTTTTATTAAATTTCTTTTTCATATAAAAGTTTATATACTTTATAATAAATATCTATTTTATCTATATATCTCTTTGTTTCTTCAAATGGAATATAGGTAAGTGTTTTACCGTCTGATGAATATTGTTCATTTTGAAGCCATTCATTTACATGCCCTCTTCCTGCATTATATGCAGCTAGAACTAATGTAATGTCATTATTAAATTCCTTATTTAAGTCATTTAAGTACCAACATCCCATCATAATATTATATTCTACATCATATAGCATATTAACATCAAAATTTTCTATTCCTATGTTATTTGCAATGTCTTCTCCTGTAGCTTCAACTATTTGCATAAGTCCCATAGCATCTCTATGAGATTTTGCATCAGGCTTAAAATTACTCTCTGCCTTAATTACTGATAATACAAGGTATGGGTCCAAATCATATTCTTCTGCATACTTAACTACTATGTCATTGTACTTTAAAGGAAAAATATATTTCTTAATCCCTAATACTGCTCCTAAAAAAATTATAACTATCAGTATCAACGAAACTATCAGCCGTCTTAACTTCATAACTCTCTCCTTATTAATACATACTCTTTAAAAATTCTATAATGTCATCTACTTGTTTCTTTGTAGTTATTAAATCTTTGTTATTATCAATAATAATATTAGCATAATTCTTTTTCTCTTCTAACTGCATTTGCGAATTAATCCTACTATTAGCATCTCCAACAGATAATTTATCTCTATCCTTTAATCTTTGAAGTTGAACTTTAGTATCTGCATATACTAATATTACATAATCCATATTTTTATGAAGACCATTTTCTATTAATGTTGGTGCATCTAATACAATTATTTTTTCTCCATTGCTCTCATATCTATCTAGAGCTTCTAATATTTCTTTTTTAATATATGGAATTATTATTTCTTCATATTTAATTCTTTGCTGTGGGAATCTAAATATATAATTTCCAAATTCTTTTCTTCTAAATTCCCCTCTCCAATCAAAAAATACATCTCCAAATTCTATCTTTACTCTTTCTAATATTTCTGGATAAACAACTAAAACATTTCTAGCTACTAGGTCTGCATCTAATACTTTTATACCAGCAGCTGCCATCATTTTTGATACAGTACTTTTGCCACTACCTATTCCTCCAGTTAACCCTATCTTTATCAAGGCTTAGACCTCCTTATTTTGCTTCATACCATGTAGTTCCTTCATTAATATCTACTTCCATAGGAACCTTTAAGTTTACTGCATTCTCCATTTCTTCTTTTACTAAATTTCTTACCTTATCCACTTCATCAGATTTAACATTTAGTATAAGCTCATCATGTACTTGTAATATTAAAGTACTCTTAAGCTTTTCTTCTCTTAGTCTATTATAAACCTTAACCATAGCTATTTTAATAATATCTGCTGCACTACCTTGTATTGGTGCATTCATTGCTAATCTATCACCTAATGCTTTAACAATTTTATTAGATGATTTTATTTCTGGAATGAATCTTCTTCTATTTAATATTGTTAATACATATCCATCTTCCTTAGCTTTCTCTACTGTACCTTCCAAGTAAGCCTTTATTTTAGGATATCTATCAAAATATACAGACATATATTGTGAAGCTTCCTTCTTAGTTATTTTTAAATCTTGTGCTAAAGAGAAGTCACTTATTCCATATACAATACCAAAGTTAACAGCCTTTGCACTACTTCTCATTTGAGATGTTACTTCTTCTAAAGGAACATTAAATACTTCAGAAGCTGTCTTTCTATGAATATCACTATGATGCTTAAATGCATCAATCATATTTTCGTCATTTGCCATATGAGCAAGAACTCTTAATTCAATTTGAGAGTAATCGCAAGATAATAGCATATCTCCTTCTTCTTTTGGAATAAATACTTTTCTTATTTCTCTACCCATTTCATATTTTATTGGTATATTTTGAAGGTTAGGTTCTGTACTAGATAATCTTCCTGTTGTTGTTACAGTTTGATTAAAACTTGAATGTATTGCTCCATCATTATCTACTACATTTTTTAATCCTTCAACATATGTTGAATTAAGTTTCGTAATTTGTCTATAGTATATTATTTTTTCTATAATTGGATGCTTCTCTTTAAGTTGTTCTAATACATCTGCATTAGTTGAGTATCCTGTTTTGGTTTTCTTTATTACAGGTAAATCTAATTTTTCAAATAATATTTTACCTAATTGTTTTGGTGAATTTATATTAAATTCTTCTTCTGAAAGTTCATATATTTCTTTTTGAGTTCTATCTATTTCTATTTTAAACTTTTCTTGAAGTTCATTTAATACTTTTTCATCAACATTAAAGCCTTCTGCTTCCATAGAAGATAATACATATACTAAAGGAAGTTCTATATTATAATAAAGATCATCCATATTTTCTTCATGTATGTTATTTTTTAATTTTAAATATAACTCTTTTATGTATGATGATGATTTTAATAATACCTCATCATTATCACCTGTAGGTTCATCTCCTAAAAATCTATAAACAAGAGATGGTAAGTCATATTTACCTTTAGATGAATCAATTATATATGCTGCAATTGCAGTATCAAATTCTAAATTATTTAACTGTATTCCTTCTTTATTTAATATAGTTATTAAGGCTTTTGAGTCATGTACTATTTTCTTTATATCTTCATTTTCCATTAACTCTTTTATAATATTTAATGCTTCTTCTCTATTTTCATTTAAAATTTTATCTATATAAATTTCCTTAGCACCATTATTATCTCCTAAGAAAATCTTATCTATTTTTATTTTAGAATAAAGAGATGATTCTAAAACTGTATAAGCAAAATATACTTCATCTTTTATATTATTAAATGCTTTTTTTAAACCTTCTAATGTTTCTATCTTTTCTGTATTTATTTTAATCTCTTCTACAACTTCATCTTCTCCAATAATTTTAGAAAGCATTTTCTTCATATCTAACTTTATAAGTAACTCTTTTACAGTATCTTTGTTAAACTTTTCATTACTCTTAATGTCTTCTAATTTTATTTCTATAGGTACTTCTGTCATTATAGTTGCTAATCTCTTAGAAAATATAGCTTGCTCTCTATACTCTTCAAGGTTTTCTTTAAGCTTTTTACCATTTATATTAGAAATATTATTTAAAACTTCTTCTATAGATCCATAAGTTTGAATAAGTTTAAATGCAATTTTTTCTCCTATACCTGGTACCCCTGGTATGTTATCAGACTTATCTCCCATAAGACCTTTAACATCAATAAATTGTGTAGGTGTTATTCCATATTCACTTATGAATTCTTCTTCATTATATTGAGCTGTTTCAGTAACTCCTTTTTTAGTTATAACTACATTTATATTATGTGATGCTAATTGAAGAGCATCCTTATCTCCAGTAACAATAAATACTTCTATACCTTTGCTTTCTGCAATCTTTGCAACAGTTCCTATAATATCATCTGCTTCAAAGCCATCTATTTCATATATTTCAATTGCCAATGCTTCTAATAACTCCTTAATAATAGGAAATTGTTCTGCAAGCTCCTGTGGCATCTTCTTTCTTCCTGCTTTATACTCTTCATATTCTTTATGTCTAAAAGTTGGTGCTTTTCTATCAAATGCAGCCACTATATAATCAGGCTTTATTTCTTCCTTCATTTTTATTAACATATTTAAGAATCCAAAAATAGCATTTGTGCTTACACCGTCTTTATTTGTAAGTGGTGGTAGTGCATAAAAAGCTCTATTCATAAGAGAATTCGAATCTAATATAAGTAATCTTTCCATATACTTCTCCTTATTAATTGAAAATCATCATATCTATTATTGTAACACAAAATAAATACATTATTTTGTATAATTTAAATTATTAAAGAATTATTAATTACTTTACTATTTATATTTATTACGATATTCTTATTAATAAGTTATTTCTATTAAAGGGGGTATTTTATTGTATTGGGTACTGTTGTTATTTTTATTAATATGTCTTTTTCTTTATTATGAAAATAATAAAATTGATATTACCAACTATAATATATCAAATACAAAAGTTAATGGAGAAAATATAAAAATAGTTCAATTATCAGACTTACATTGTAAATCTTTTGGTAAAAACCAAAAAATATTAGTAAATAAAATATTAAATATAAATCCTGATTTAATTTTCTTTACAGGAGATTTAGTAGATGCTAGAACCTCCGTGGATAATTATGTGAATTCATTCACACTAATTAAAGAGTTAAGTAAACACTTTCCTATATACTTTGTTTCAGGAAATCATGAGTATAAAAGCTATAATGAGGAATTAATAACTAAAGAATTAAATTCGTCTGGTGCAATTATATTAGATAATATTTTTGCAGAAATAAAAGTTAAAAATACTAATATAAAAATATTTGGATTTAGCTATGAACCTGTTACAAGAAACCATAAAGGAACTATTGATGTACTTGATTCTATAAAAGATACCTTAGATAATAATTCTTTAAATATATTATTACATCATAGGCCAAATAACTTTTATATATTTACTTATTATAATTTTGATTTAATTTTTTGTGGTCATGCCCATGGTGGACAATTTAGAATTCCTTTTATGCACAAAGGAATTTACATGCCAGACCAAGGAATATTACCTAAATTTACAGAAGGAATTCATACTATGAATAACTCTAATATGATTATAAGTAGAGGTCTTGGAAATAGTGGATTTCCAATAAGATTATTTAATCATCCAGAAATAGTAGTACTAACTTTAAAACATAAATAAGGTATTGCAAAAAATGCAATACCTTATTTTAATATTAAAAATTTATTCTATACTACATAGCTTCGAATGTAGCTCTTACTGCTTTAATAAAATCATAACTATTAACAGCTTTAGGATTTTCAAATGTAGTAAGCATAGCTAAGTCTTTAGTCATTACTCCGTCTTCTATTGTCTTTATTGAAGCTTTCTCTAACTTATCTGCAAATTCCATAAGTTCTTTATTGCCATCAAGTTCTCCTCTCTTTCTAAGAGCTCCTGTCCAAGCAAATATAGTTGCCATTGAATTTGTTGAAGTTTCTTCTCCCTTTAAATGCTTATAGTAGTGTCTTTGAACTGTACCATGAGCAGCTTCATATTCATAATTTCCTTCTGGAGAAACAAGAACTGATGTCATCATTGCAAGAGAACCAAATGCAGTTGCAACCATATCACTCATTACATCCCCATCATAATTTTTACAAGCCCAAATAAAACCACCTTCAGATTTAACAACTCTTGCTACAGCATCATCTATTAATGTATAGAAGTATTCTATACCTGCTTCCTTAAATTTATCTGCATATTCTGCATCAAATATTTCCTGGAAAATATCTTTAAATGTATGATCATATTTCTTTGAAATAGTATCTTTTGTAGCAAACCATAAATCTTGCTTTGTATCTAACGCAAAGTTAAAACAACTTCTAGCGAAACTTTCTATTGAAGGATTTAAATTGTGCATACCTTGTACAATACCTGCACTTGTAAAGTTATGTATAACTTCTCTCTTTTCTGTTCCATCTTCACCTGTAAATACTAACTCACATTTTCCTGGACCATCAATTTTCATTTCAACACCCTTATAAACATCTCCATAAGCATGTCTTGCTATAGTAATTGGCTTAACCCAATTGCTAACACATGGCTTTATAGAATTTACTGTAATAGGTGCTCTAAAAACTGTTCCATCTAAAATTGCTCTTATAGTACCATTTGGACTCTTCCACATTTCTTTTAAATCATATTCTGTCATTCTTGCTGCATTAGGAGTAATTGTTGCACACTTAACCCCAACCCCATATTTCTTTATTGCTTCTGCAGCATCAACAGTTACTTTATCATTTGTTTCATTTCTATATTCTAGCCCTAAGTCATAATATTCAGTATTTAACTCTACAAATGGTTCTAATAACTCATCCTTTATCATCTTCCAAAGAATTCTAGTCATTTCATCTCCATCCATTTCTACTAATGGAGTAGTCATTTTAATTTTTTCCACTTTAGATAGCCCCCTTTATATGTATAAATTATTATATTTTTTATAATTATACAATAGTATTAAAATATTATCAAATATTACCTTTATTAACTATTATTTTAACATTGTTTTTAATAAAAAAGAATGAAACAAAATACTAAGTACATTGTTTCATTCTTATTACTAATTAGACTTGTCCTCATCTTTTATTTCAGTAAAGTCTACATCTATCACAGTTCCATTATCATAATCATAATCATCATTTTCTTGTTGTGGATAAGTTTGACTTTCTCTATTAACTGCATTATTTATATTTTCATTTAAATTATTAGCTACTTTATTAATCTTATGTCTAAAATAAAATATAACACCTGCAAGAATTATAGATATTACAATTAGTACAGGTAATAACCAAATAAATAATCTAATAGATACAAAAAATATTAGTAACCAAATTAATATATAACCTATACTCTTCCAAACGCTATTATTCATATCAATACCTCTTCTCACTTCATTTTTATAAGGATATATTACTGATATTCTACTATACTTTAATGTATTATTCAACTTTAGAAAAATTATTAATTTCTTAAGAGTTGCTTAGAAACTTATAAAACGAAACTTATTCAGTAGGAGTTTTTATCTCCTACTGAATTTAGCTGAGTTAATCTAGGGTCGTGTCCGTTGTTAGCTCCCTGTTATATAGAACAAGGGAGTATTACAACGGCTAGACATCAAATAAATCTAAATAAAAAGTGTGAAAATATTACTATGCTTAGCTTTACAATAAACTTTAAGTTAATGCAAAGTAATACTTCACACTTAATAATTTAAAAATAAAGATTATCCTCTAACATATGCACTTAAAAGATTTGCAAATCCATCATCTTTTAATACTCTACATACTACGCCAAATATTTCAAAACTAGAGCTTGGTGTTTCATCTTTTCTAATTGTATTTAATTTAGTTACAATGTCTTCTACTAATATTTTTAAATCAGACTCATTAAGAGTTGCTCTGTCTAAATCTCTTGAGGCACTTCTTAAACTATTATATATTTTACTACTATCAAATTCTTGAACTCTTCCATCCTTTTTTATTACTTTCATTATAACCACCACCTTATACTTATATTATACGTCTATCTTACATATTCTACCAATAAAAATTGTAATTATAATGAAATATTTAATAGGTTTGTTATATTATGCGCCCTGCTTTTTTATTTCCTGTTTTAGCTTTGCCCTGTATTTCTGGCACAGTAGGTTCTTGTTTCCTATATCTTGGTTTATGATTACTTTCTGTTCCATGAGGATCATTAGGATCTGGTCTTCTCATACCTGCTTTTGCCATTATCATCATCTCCTTTATTAAAAACATCTTCTTTATTAGTATTTAAAATATAACTTATTTTATTCATAATAAATTTTTATAAAACGAAACTTATTCAGTAGGAGTTTTTATCTCCTACTGAATTTAGCTGAGTTAATCTAGGGTCGTGTCCGTTGTTAGCTCCCTGTTATATAGAACAAGGGAGTGTTACAACGGCTAGACA
>JAFADP010000065.1 GCA_023424785.1 Bacillota bacterium | reverse complement strand
ACTTATTCAGTAGGAGTTTTTATCTCCTACTGAATTTAGCTGAGTTAATCTAGGGTCGTGTCCGTTGTTAGCTCCCTGTTATATAGAACAAGGGAGTGTTACAACGGCTAGACATCAGATAAATTACTATAATTATACATTAATACTGTTAATATATACAATTATTTTATATAAAAAAGCATCTAAAACTTGTTAATTTTAGATGCTTTTTATATATTTTATGTTCCACAATAGGTTTTATATTTACAATTTGTTGGTTTAGGAAGTTTTATATAATCATCTTCTATTGAATAATCATAAGGTTTTGTAATAGCATTTAAAAGAGAATACATTACAGTATAATCATTATTATTTACTGCAGCTTCTAATGCTTCTTCTACTCTATGATTACGTGGTATTACTCTTGGATTATTATTTTTCATTAAATTAATACATTCTTCTTCTGATTGTTCTTGTTTATCTAATCTTAATTTCCATAATTCATACCACTTTTTAAAGTTTTCTGTACTCGCAAATTCTATATCTTCAATATTATTTATTGTTAATAATCTAAATGTATTAGTATAGTCTGCTTTATGGTGTTCCATTAATGTTAAAAGAGCTTCAATTAAATGAATATCATCTTCCTCTTCATTAAATAATCCAAGTTTCTTTCTCATTCCACTATACCAATATTTCTTATATAAATTACTATAATTTGAAATTTCCTTTTGTGCTAAACTAATAGCTTCATCTTTATTATCACTTATTAATGGTAACAAGGCTTCTGCAAATCTTGAAAGATTCCATGCTCCAATATTAGGTTGATTTCCATATGCATATCTACCATTTCTATCAATGGAACTAAAAACAGTATTATGGTCATAAACATCCATAAAAGCACATGGGCCATAATCAATAGTTTCTCCACTAATAACCATATTATCAGTATTCATAACTCCATGAATAAATCCAACTAACATCCACTTTGAAATAAGTTCAGCTTGCCTTCTTATTACCTCTTTAAGTAAATATAAATAAGGATTTTCTTCATTTAATCCCTCTTTAAAATGTCTTTCTAAAGTATAATCTGCTAAAGCTTTTAATTCTTCTATACTTCCCCAATTTGCTACATATTGAAAAGTTCCAACACGTATATGACTTTTTGCTATACGTGCTAATACTGCACCAGGTAATTCTTCTTCACGCCATATATATTCTCCTGTTGTAGTAACAGATAAACTACGTGTTGTTGGAATACCTAAAGCATGCATACCTTCACTTATAATATATTCTCTAAGCATAGGTCCTAAAGTTGCTTTTCCATCTCCTCCACGAGAGTATCTAGTTATACCAGATCCTTTTAACTGAATATCATATCTTTCTCCTTTTGAAGTTACACATTCACCTAAAAGAACTGCTCTTCCATCTCCAAGCATTGTAAAATATCCAAACTGATGACCAGCATATGCTTGAGAAATAGGAGTTGTACCTTCTAAAACTTTATTTCCTGAAAGAATATTTACTCCATATTCACTTTCTAAAAAATCTACATTTAACCCCAATTCTTTTGCTAATCCAGTATTAAGTATAACTAAATTAGGATTTGGAATATTGCTTGGACTTTGTTTAGTATACATTATTTCTGGCAAATTAATATAAGTATTTTCTAGCTTTCCATTTATATTTATAAATAAACTATTATCCTTCATACCTTCTCCTTTTCTTTTGTACATTTATTATTTAATATTTACATTTATCTTTAGTTTATGTATTTAATTTTATTGTTCTCAAGGCTTGTTTATATTATAATAAATTAAAAAATAAACAGATACGAGGGATAATTTATGATAAAACTTATTGCTACTGATATGGATGGAACACTTTTGGATGAAAATAGTAAATTACCTAAAAACTTCTTTTCTACACTTAATAAATTAGAAGAAAAGAATGTTAAATTTGTTGTTGCTAGTGGAAGACCTTATAAGACTTTATATGAAAACTTTAAACCTTATTCTGATAAATTATACTTTATTTGTGATAATGGTTCATATATAGCTGAGCCTGGTAAGGATCCAATTATAAGTATTATTGATAAAAAAGTTGTTCAAGCTGTAATAAAGGCTTGTGAAAACATACCTAATATAGCATTAATTTTGTGTGGTGTTAAATGTCATTATCATATGAAATGTTCTGAAGATATTGAAAAAGAAATAAGTAAATATTATTTAAATAGAGAAATTGTTAATGATCTTACTACTATTAATGATGATATTTTTAAAATAGCCGTATGTGACTTTAATGGTTCTAAAGAAAATTCTTATAAAATACTAAACCCTTTATTTGGTGAAGATTATAAGGTAGTTGTTTCTGGTTCTGTATGGCTTGATATTAATAATAAAGACATTAATAAAGGTAATGCCTTAAGAAATATACAAAAAGATTTTAATATTTCTTATGATGAAACAATGGTATTTGGAGATTTTTATAATGACATAGAAATGCTTCAAGCTGCTCATTATAGTTTTGTTATGGAAAATGCTAATGAAGATATGAAACAATACGGAAATTTCATTGCAAGAAGCAATGCTGAAAATGGTGTTATTAAAGCTATTGAAGAATATGTATTATAATATATAAAAAGTACTACTCTTATTAACTAGTGTAGTACTTTTATTATTAATTTTTATTATTAATTTTTATGATATTTATATTTCTTACTTTTATCATCAAAAATAAGGGATATCACAACACTTATAACTATTATGCTCATTATTATAGCTACTGAAAGAACAACTGAAATTTCTATATTGAAAAGCATAGCTAATAGCTTCCAACCTGTAAACATTAATATAACCCCTACTCCATATTTCATAAACTTAAAGCTATCATTTAGCTTTTCTAAAATATAATACATACTTCTAAGTCCAAGTATTGCAAATATATTTGATGAGTAAACTATAAACACATCTGTAGTTATAGAAAATATTGCTGGAATTGAATCTAAAGCAAATAATACATCTGAAAACTCTATTACTACTAACACTGCTAATAGTGGAGTTGCATATAAAACCTTATTTTTTCTTACAAAAAACCTATTTCCATTTAGTTCTTTTGTAATAGGTATTACTTTACCTAATACTTTACATGCAAAATTATCATGAACTTTTACATTCTCTTTTTCTCCAAAGAGAATTTTCAAACCACTATATAATAGTAATATACCAAATAAAGATAGTATTGAGTGAAACTTATTTATTATTCCTACACCAAGTAATATAAATATAAGCCTTAAAACCATTGCTCCTAATACACCATATAATAGAACTCTTTCTTGATACTCCTTAGCTATGCCAAAACTTGAAAATATCATTAAAAACAAAAATAGATTATCTAAGCTTAAGGACATTTCAACTATATATCCTCCAAAATATTCTATAGCACTTTTTTCTCCCTTGGTGTAAAAAATATAAATATTAAAAACTATAGATAAACTAATCCAAAATAACAAATTTAAAAAATGCTTTTTAGTTCTCAAAAAAATCACCTCTGGAATATTAACTTATGTTATTTATATTCCAGAGGTATCTTACTTAATATAAAATTTTCAATTAATTACTACTTGAAGCAGCAGATGCTGCAGCTGCTGCACAAGCTGCACTTGTTGCGGCAATTTCTATAGCTATTTGAATTGTTAATGCTATATTATTTGTTGCACTAATTAAATTAGCTTTTTCTTCATCCCCTAATTTTTCAGCATAACTTGATGCTACTATTCCCACAGCTATCATATTTCTTATAGTAGATCCTAAAGTAAGGCTTCCAAAGCCTTTTTCTTTTTTAATTATTTCACTAACTTCTTTTACTTCTTTTGCAAACATATTAGCATCATCTGCAACAATTGATGCTACTCCTAAAAGTGGCATTGAATATCCCTTTAATGGCACTTTATTTTCTTTTAATGCTTTTTCTAAATTTATAACTTTATTAACATTTTCTTCTACACTTCCTTTAAATAAAGGTAGTATATGAGAAATACTTTGAAGGTTATTCTTAGAACCTAACCCAACATTTTTTAAAGCTTCATAATATTCTTCTATTTGATTTAAAGTTTCTTTAATATTACTTGAAGTAGTTGCAATCATAGCTGCTGCTGAAATATCTTCTTTTCCTGTTAAAAATCTATGGTTCTTTTTCATATTATCATAAATTTCTCTAGTATTTTTAACAGCTTCATCTATACCAATTCTATATCTAGCATTAAAAATCACTATAGAAGCTAGTACTAAGTATTCACTTGAACTAAATACCTTCTTTAATTTTAAATATATATTATTAATTTCTTCAAAAGCACTATTCATATCTTCTTCAATTGATATTACAGTAGCTGTATTAAATAAATTATTTCCTCTAAAATTTGATATTATTGATGTTTTACTTTTAACAATTTTTATTGCTTCATTAATTCTATTAGAATCTGCTTTAACCCCTTTTAATGTTAATGATAATGCACTACATTTTCTAAAAGTGTTTTTTGTTAACATACCTCCAGCATTATCTAATTCTTTACTATTGTTTATTAATAAGTTAATCATATTATTTTCCATTTTTAACTCCCCTTCGTTATTTAATCTATACTTATATAATAAATTGTAATTATTACTACAATATTTACTACTTTATTACAATTTTGTTATAAATACTGTTATTCTTGTGCCAATTCCCTTTCTACTTAATACAGAAAAGTATCCTCTATGATTATCAACAATCCACTTAGCTATAGATAACCCAAGACCTGTACCACCAGTTTTTCTATCTCTTGCAGTATCTGCTCTAAAAAATCTTTCAAATATATGGCATACATCATTTTCATCCATTCCAATTCCATTATCTTGAACAGAAAAATATGCTTCTCCTTTTTCATTAACTCCAGTACTTAAAATAATATATTCATTTTCATCAGTATATTTTATAGCATTTTCTATTAATATTCTAACAACTTGTTTAAGAAGAGCTTCATCTCCATAAACTTTTATATCACCACAATTATTACATTGGTATATATGCTTTTCATCTATCATTTTAGATTCTTCATAAACTTCATATATCATTTTATTTAGTAAAAACTCCTTAGAGTTTAATTGAGTTTTACCATTAATTCCTCTTGCTAAAAATAATAATTGTTCTACTAAGTTTTTCATATTTTCAGATTCACTTTTTATAGCTATAATAGATTCTTCTAATACTTTTTCATCATCTTTTCCCCAACGATCTAGCATATTTGCATATCCTTGTATAACAGAAATAGGGGTTCTAAGTTCATGAGATGCATCTGAAACAAACCTTGCTTGTTGTCTATAAGATTCTCTCATTCTCTCTAAAAGATTATTAATAGCATCTTCAATTCCATGTAATTCGCTGTCACCTGTATGTATTTTTTCTCCTGAATTAGTTGGACTAATTTTAGAAATAGCATCTTCTAAATTTTGAACTCTTTCTTCATCAAAGGTTAAATTACTTAATCTACTTGCTGTTTCTGCAATTTCATTAAGTGGTTTTAATGTCCTTCTAATTTTACCTGTTCCAAAAATAGCTTCTTTTAATAATAATAATCCTTGAAATATTAACACACATATACTAACTTTTTTTATTGCAATTAGTAATGTAGTAGCATCTTTAGTCATTACTTTACCACTTGCCCAAGTTACTGTATAAATTAAATCTTCATTAATATTTCTAACAGCATCTGGAATAAATCTACCATAAAAGTTAATTTCACTTTCAACGCACCAACTTCCTATAACTAATGCTATTATAAAAATATCTATTAATAAAAATCTTGAAAATAGTTTAGTTATAAATATAGAGTTAAGTTTTATAGCAATAGATGTTACTTTTTTTGTTGGATTCTTTACCTTATTCATCTTTTATAACGTACCCCACTCCACGTACAGTAGATATTATCTTTACTTTAAATACATCATCTATTTTTGTTCTTAAGTATCTTACATAAACATCTATTACGTTAGTTTCTCCTATATAATCATAACCACATAACTTTTCCATCAATATATCTCTTGTTAATACTATATTTTTATTTTCCATTAATATTTGTAGTAAATTAAATTCTCTATGAGTTAACTCTATTTCTTTTCCTTCATATGTTACCTTATGTCTTGCTTTATCTAAGGTTAATAGTTTACAAGAAAGTACATTACTTTCCTCTTTTTTTATAACAGTTCTCTTTTTAAGTGCAGTTCTTATTCTTGCTAGTAGTTCTTCTATTGCAAAAGGTTTTGTTACATAATCATCAGCACCAGCATCAAGACCAGATACCTTGTCCATAACCGCATCTCTTGCAGTTAACATTATTACAGGTAGATCTGAAGTTTTTCTTATTCTACGTAAAACTTCAAGTCCATTAATTTGTGGTATCATAATATCAAGTAATACTAAATCTATATTCTCTTTTTGTGTAATTTCAAGTCCATCTCTTCCATTGTCTGTTTTTATAACTTCATATCCTTCATGCATTAACTCTAGCTCTATAAATCTTGCAAGCTTCTCTTCATCTTCAACAATTAATATTCTACTCATATTACTTTTTCCCCTTATTTTCATTTTTTATGTTATTTGCAAAGTGTGATAGACTATTAAATAACTTATTAATGTCGCTATTTTCCATATTATATCCACTTAATGAATATTCCATTTCAAAGAAAAGCCCTATTATAAACAAAGGTATAATTACCCAAAAAGCAAACAAAATTAATAAAATCATTACTGTTATAGGTAATCTAACTAAAGTTCTTTCTTTTCTTCTTATAATAAAGAAGATATTATTTCCTTTATCAATAATTTGACATATACTTTCAAAAAAATTTTCAAATATGTTATCTTTCTTCTTACTCTTATACTCTTTAACTTCTATTAGAGCTTCTTTAGGAGTTTCTTTATGCTCATTTGTAAAATATGTACTAATTAAAGGTTTTTTTATTCTCCCTAAATCTTCTAAATAAACTACAGCATCAAGCATATTCCAATTAGTAGTTTCTAATGCAAACTTTGCTTCTTCGTAGCTTATATTAAACTTATTTTTTAATTTTTCTACCATATCAATTTTTTTCAACCAAAATTCCTCCATATAACTTATATGTTTATACTTAACAAATATATTATATCATAGAAAAAAGATGTTGTATTTTAATATACAACATCTTTTTATGTTTTTACATTATTCTTAAAGCTCTTTATTAATAACTTCATTACTAATTCTTTCAATTAGTTCTTCTAATTGAAAACTTCCTTCATCACCATTTTTTCTGCTTCTTAAGGAAATAAGTTTTTCTTTTTCTTCCTTTTCTCCAGCTATAATAATATAAGGAACTCTTTCATTTCTAGCTTCTCTTATTTTATATCCTATTTTTTCTGTTCTATTATCTACTTCAACTCTTATTCCATTTAACTTTAATTTATTTTTAATTTCTTCACAATAATCATTAAATTTATCTGATATAGGTAATATTTTAACTTGAACTGGTGCAAGCCATGTTGGAAATTTACCTGCAAAATGTTCAATTAATATTCCTATAAATCTTTCTATACTTCCAAAGATTACTCTATGAATAACTATAGGTCTATGTTTTTCTCCATCTTTACCTATGTACTCTAATTCAAATCTTTGTGGTAATTGAAAATCTAATTGTATAGTTCCACATTGCCATGTTCTGCCTATACTATCTTCAAGATGGAAGTCTATTTTAGGACCATAAAACGCTCCATCACCTTCATTAACAATATAATTTAAATTAAGTTCTTCTAAAGCTCCTCTTAAAGATTCTTCTGCTAAATTCCATTCTTCATCACTTCCCATAGAATCTTCTGGTCTTGTAGAAAGTTCAACATTATATTTAAATCCAAACTTAGAATATACCTTATCAATAAGTTCCACAACACCTTTAATTTCTGACTTTATTTGATTTGGAAGCATAAATATATGTGCATCATCTTGGGTAAATGCTCTAACTCTCATAAGGCCATGTAATGCTCCTGAAAGCTCATGTCTATGAACTCTTCCAAGTTCACCAACTCTCATTGGGAAATCTCTATATGAATGAGTTTCTGATTTATATACTAACATTCCACCTGGACAATTCATTGGTTTAAGTGCAAATTCTTCTTCATCTATTATTGAAGTATACATATTTTCTTTATAATGATACCAATGTCCAGAAGTTTCCCATAGCTTTTTATTAAGCATAATTGGTGTTTCAACTTCAACATATCCAGCTTCATTATGAAGTTGTCTCCAAAACTCTATTAAAGTATTTTTGAGAACTACCCCTTTTGGTAAGAAAAATGGAAAGCCTGGTCCCTCTGGTACAAATGTAAATAGTTTTAATTCTTTACCTAACTTTCTATGGTCTCTTTTTTTAGCTTCCTCTAAATTGTGAAGATGAATTTCTAACTCTTCTTTATTGCCAAATGCTACACCATATATTCTTTGAAGCATTTTATTATTTTCATTTCCTCTCCAATATGCCCCTGCTACACTAGTAAGCTTAAAAGCTTTTGCATATTTAGTAGATGGAATATGTGGTCCTCTACATAAATCAATATAATCACCTTGCTTATACAAGGATATTTTTTCGTTTTCTGGTAAATCATTTATTAATTCAATTTTATAATCTTCATTTTTTTCTCTCATTATTTTAAGGGCTTCTTCTCTTGAAACATCCATTCTTTCAAACTTCAAGTTTTCTTTAACTATGTTATTCATCTCTTTTTCTATTTTATTTAAATCTTCTACATTCAAAGAAGTTTCTATATCAAAATCATAATAAAATCCATTTTCTATTGAAGGTCCTATAGCTAATTTTGCATCTTTATAAAGCCTCTTTACTGCTTGAGCCATAATATGAGCTGTAGAATGTCTTAAAACTTCAATAGCTTTTTTATCTTCTATGCATAAAATATTAACTTTATCATCTTCTTTTAATTTATAACTTAAATCTACTATGGTATTATTTACTTCTCCAACAATTGCTTTTTTACCTAAGTTTCTACTAATGGAATTTGCAACATCAAGAACTGTAGAATTATTATTTATTTCTCTTATTGATCCATCATTAAGTTTTATTTTTATACTCATAACATTATCTCCTTCTTAAAATTATATAAAAAAAGCACTCATCCCAGCTTGGGACGAATGCATAATATCCGTGGTTCCACCCAAATTGAATTAAAAATAATTCAATTCTTCTTTAATATTTTTAACGATTTTCACCGATGACATTTCACTAATTATAGTTAATAAATCATAGCTCCAGGGTAGTTTTTCTTATAGTCATATTTAGGAATACTTACAGTCGATGATACTCCCTCTCTGAAAATTGTATTCTATAATACTTTTCCCTATCATTGCCTACTTTAATATTTAATTTTACAGTTATATGCACTTAACTTATTTATTAAGATATTATATTCCTCTTTTTATAAATTGTAAAGATATATTTTATATGCAAATAATAGTAAAAAAAGATGTTGCAGTTAAATTTACAACATCTTCCTCTCTTTTATTATTAAATGTTTTTATATCCTTGTTGAAAGTCTTTTTTAATATCTTTTGCTGAAGTTGAAGCTTTTTCAAAAACATTATTTACTGTATCACTTTTAATATCAGGACCAGATAGTGAATATTTATATCCTAAAAATAATCCAACTAATAATAATATTGCTACTGGCCAAAATGCTATTAAAAGTAATATTGTAGAAATTGTTAGTGATACTCTTATTGGCTCTTCATTATCTTTTTTTATTTCAAAATAATTTTTATTTCCCTTTTTAATTGCTTTTTCAATAAACTTAAAAAATCTTCCTAAAAGAGCTCCAAAACCACTGCTTTTTTCTTTTTTACTTTCTTCTTTATTTTCTTCTTTACTATCACTTTCTTTTGATAGTTTTACTAAATCTGTACTTCCTGAATTATTAACCTTACCTTTTCTTTCTAAGTAAACTATTGCATCAAGAAGATCCCAATTACATTTTTCTAATGCCTCTTTTGCTTCTTCATAAGTTACCATTGCTTTGTTTTTTAATTGTTCAATCATTTCAATTCTTTCCATATAAATCATCTCCCATATCGTTACTATGGTTATATAATACTCATGGAAAATTAATCTAAAATATAAGAAAGATTAAAATTAGATTAAAAATAAATTGAATTTAAATTTCCATATTCATATTCACTTAAAGGCATTTCTTTAAGAATATTAACAATATCCCAAAGGTTATTAGTTAAATCTAACCTCTTTTCCATAAAAAAGTGCTGAAGAGAGTTATTTTCCCACTCAATCCATCTTGCATAACTGTCTTTTTCCTTAACATACTTCTTAAACTCACTATTATTTTCTACTTTCTTTACTATCTCATCACAAATAAAGAAGTTACATACATGAGTTCTATATTTCTCACCTAAGGTACAACCAACTCCATCAATTATAAATGGGCAAGCTCTAAAAAAGATAGTTTTATCTTTTACATCTTCATATTCATCATTTTCATCTTTAATATAATTTTCATATGCAGCTTTATCAAAAAAACCCTTAGCATGTATATAGTATTTATGAATCTCCACATTTGGAAGATTAATAATATCTTTTAATACTTCTATCCCCTTATTATCTTGTACCATTTTATGAATATCAAATAGGGTAAACTTAGGAAAATACCAACAACAACCTCTATTTTTTACTTTGCATAAACTTTTTCCAAAAACACTTTCACACTTACTGCAAGCAGTACAACCATATTGAGGGATACCATTATCTAATTTAAAATTAATTTCTATCATAATAATTCTCCTACTATTTAAAAAGTAATTATATTTTAGCATACCACCATTTATAATGTCATTTTAATATTTAAAATTCATTGCTCTTAATTAAATATAGAATATAAAATAAAAAGACCACTAAGTTTAATACCTAATGATCTCTTTAAAATTATTTATAAAACGAAACTTATTCAGTAGGAGTTTTTATCTCCTACTGAATTTAGCTGAGTTAATCTAGGGTCGTGTCCGTTGTTAGCTCCCTGTTATATAGAACAAGGGAGTGTTACAACGGCTAGACA
>JAFADP010000039.1 GCA_023424785.1 Bacillota bacterium | reverse complement strand
TAATAATATTATAAAGATACTATAATTAAATTTGCCCATTCTGAGTTTTCTTTCTCTACCCACTCACACTTAGCATTTATATGTTTTAGCCAAGCATTTAATCCCACACTTTCTTTTGATGGATTAGGATTTTGTCTTCCATATATCTCCTTGATGTTATGTAATAACTTTTTTTGCTCTTCTTTTCCTAACTCTTTATTTAAAAGCTCTTTAAGAATTTCACACACTTTTAAATAAGACTTTCCATCTTCTAGATACAATTCATCTGCAAGCATTTGTCTTTCACTATTTAATATTTCTCTAACTTCATCAATTTCATCTAAACTATTTACTAAATATTTCTTTGAAATCTGTAATGCTTCTAGTTCTCTATCTAGTTTCTTAATAGATTTTTCTAATTTTAAATGTCTCATATCTTATCTCACTTTATTATAGTATTTTGTTAGTTTAACAATAAATTTATTATAACAGATTTAAGAAAAATATATAGTATATTTTTTATTCTTGTAGTTTTCCATATTTATCACATAAATTAATGAATTATAATTTGTTTAATGTTAATACTATAAAACAAATGTAAAATAATTCATAGTATTTAACGTCACTTTATGATAATATATTAATGTTTTTTATTTGAAGGGAGTGATAATAAAGCAATGAGAAAAATTCAAAAAATTTGGATAGTTGGTGCAAATGGACAGTTAGGTAGAGCCATATTTAATCAACTAGACAGCAGAAATATTGATATTCTTGCAACAGATATTGAAGATGTAGACATTACTAATATTGAGGAAACTCTTAATTTCTGTGATTTTAATCATCCAGATGCTATTATTAATTGTGCTGCTTTTACTAATATTGATGAATGCGAAAAGGATATTAATAAAGCATACAGGGTTAATGCATTAGGCCCACGTAATTTAAGTATTTGTGCTAGAAAAGTTGGTGCTAGAATTGTTCATGTTTCTACTGATCATGTTTTTGATGGTAAAAGTCAAAATACTTACACTGAATTTGATAAAACTAATCCAATAAGTATTTATGGAAAGTCTTGTCTTGAAGGTGAAAACTTTGTAAGAGAAATGGCTCCAAAACACTTTATAGTTCGTACAGGTTGGTTATATGGAGAAGGTAAGAACTTTGTTAATAAGGTTTTAAGAGCTAAAAACTTTGTAAATGTTATAGAGGATCAAACAGGTACTCCAACTAGCGCTTATGAACTTGCTAAGTTTATTATTAAATTAGTTAATACGCCTGAATATGGTACATATCATGCTACTTGTAAAGGTAGTTGTACAGCTTATGAATTTGTTAAAGAAATTCTAAGACTTGCAAACATAAAAAATATTGAAATTAATACTATTTCTAAAGAAGAAGCTGTAGGTAGAGCTCCACGTCCAGAACATTCCGTATTAGATAATTTTATGATTAGTCTTTCTAATATATATGAGTTTCCTCACTGGAAAGATGCATTATCAAAATATATGAAGGAAGGTAGATAATTTTATGAAAAATAATAAAAAGAAATTGGGGCTAACTACTAAAATATTTATAAGTCTTCTAATAGGGGGACTTATTGGTATTATTCTTCATTATTATTTCTCCTCTAATAACTTTGTAAATAAGTTTATTATTAATGGAGTGTTTTATGTAGTTGGTAATGGATTTTTAAGAGCAATGCAAATGCTTGTTGTTCCTTTAGTATTCTGCTCTTTAATTTGTGGTAGTATGTCTATTGGAGATTCAAAAAAGCTTGGTAAGGTAGGTGTTAAAACAATTCTTTTCTACTTAGCAACTACAGCAATAGCTATTACTGTTGCTATTGGAGTAGCTAAGGTTATAAATCCTGGAATTGGCTTAGATATATCAAGTATAGAAACAGCTGAAACTACAGTATCTGAAGCTCAACCAATATCAGAAGTACTTTTAAACATAATTCCTAAAAACCCTATTCAAGCATTAACAGAAGGTAATATGCTACAAATTATACTTTTTGCTTTACTTGTAGGAATAATACTTGCAAAACTTGATGATAGAGCAGAAACAGTAGGAAATTTCTTTACTCAATTTAATGATGTAATGATGGAAATGACAATGATTGTTATGAAAATCGCACCATATGGTGTATTTTGCTTAATTGCAAAAACTTTCTCTGAAATTGGATTTAGTGCATTTATTCCTATGCTTAAGTATATGGGAGCAGTATTCTTAGCTCTTGCTATACAATGTTTTATTGTTTATCTTGGATTACTTAAAGTATTTACAAGACTTAGTCCAGTTAAATTTATAAAGAAGTTTGCACCTGTTATGGGATTTGCATTTTCAACTGCAACTTCAAATGCAACTATTCCACTTTCAATAAGTACATTACATAAAAAAATGGGAGTTTCAAAAAGAATATCTTCATTTACAATTCCTTTAGGAGCTACAATTAATATGGATGGTACTGCTATAATGCAAGGTGTTGCTGTTGTATTCGTTGCACAAGCTTTTGGAATTAATTTAACTGCCTCTGATTACATAACAGTTATAACAACTGCTACACTTGCTTCTATTGGTACTGCAGGTGTTCCTGGAGTTGGACTTATAACATTATCAATGGTATTTAATTCTGTTGGATTACCTGTTGAAGGTATAGCTTTAATTATGGGTATTGACCGTATATTAGATATGACTAGAACCGCAGTAAATATTACCGGAGATGCAGTATGTACTACTATTGTTGCTCATCAAGATAAGGCAGTAGATAGGGACGTATTTAATAATATGAATATAAGTGAATCTAGCATTGCTGGAGAGGCTGATATATAAAAAATAAGATTGTCTAACTAAAAAGTTAGGCAATCTTGTTTTTTTATTATAATCCTAATATACTCTTCCAAGTATTTTTTCCTACAATTCCATCACTATCTAACCCTTTTGATTTTTGATAACTAATAACTGCATTTTTTGTACCTAAACCAAATACTCCATCTATTCCATTGGTATAATATCCTAAACTAACAAGCTTTTCTTGAAGTAGTTTAGTTATATTACCTCTAGCACCATATTTAAGATTTGGACATCCATTTAAAGTATTAGTGCCTGCAATACCATCTACCACTTGATTAGAAAATCCCTGTGCATTACATTCTCTTTGCAATCTCTCTATCCAATTATCTTTTGAAATAATTTCACTTGTAGTATTATTATTTTTACCGTCAGTATTAATTGTTTTACCTAAAAAGCCTTCTACTATAGATTTTGCCATTTTTAATCCGTTAAATAAATTCATATCTTCAGCATTATCACAAAAACAACATTCAATTAACATAGATTTCATTTTTGTATTTTTTAATACTGCAAGATTCTTTCTTTGTTTTACTCCTCTATTTTCAAACCCTAAAGCTGTAATACTACTTAAAACACCATTTACTCTACTATCTGCATTATTATAAACAAGTATTTCAGTTCCTTTCGCATTACCATTAAAAGCATTAAAGTGAATGCTTATATAATAATCGCAATTATTATTATTTGCAGTGTTATATCTATAAGATAATGATGAACTTAAACTACTTGCATTGTCTATTGTACAATCAACTACACTATGACCTTCATTTTTAAAAAGTCTCATAACCTCTTTTCCAACTTCTCTAGTTAATAAAGATTCACTTTTAATACCTACTGCACCATAATCAGCACTATTTAGAGTATGACCACAATCTACAGCTATTTTCATACATATACCCCTTTCTAATCTTAAGAATTTAATTTTCTTAAATTTGAAATATTAATATCATAAAACGAAACTTATTCAGTAGGAGTTTTTATCTCCTACTGAATTTAGCTGAGTTAATCTAAGGTCGTGTCCGTTGTTAGCTGCCTGTTATATAGAACAAGGGAGTGTTACAACGGCTAGACATCAGATAAATTTTATGACACATATACAATATATGTTTATTAGCTTTTTATTTATATAAATTTCTGTATTTAATATAAATAATTATAATTTTTTATATTATGATAAAAGGTAGTATCTTACGAAACTACCTTAACATAAATAAATCTACCATAAATCTTTTAGTATATAGTTATAACTTAAATTAAGCTGTGTTTTTATTGATATATACTTACTCCAAAAATATTCCCCAACATCTGTATAAGCATTTATATGAGCATGATATTCCAATCTTCTGGCTTCAATAATTAAACGTTTCATAATTACTTCACCTTTAACCTTTTAGCTTTATTCTAAAGTTTAATTACTATATACTATGACTATAACCTAAATGTTTCTATAACATTATCTTAATATATTTAAAATAATTAAATTTTTACATATACATTATATACCTAATATAGCACTCCAAGTATTTCTTCCTACAATTCCATCTGGAGATAATCCTCTTGACTTTTGAAATGATATAACTGCATTATAAGTCTGTGATCCAAAAATACCATCAATATTACCACTGTCAAATCCATAAGCTTTTAACACTCTTTGTAGTAATTTTGTAATATTACCTCTAGCTCCTTGCCTTAGTGTTGGACATCCTCTAAGAGTTATAGGTCCAACTATTCCATCAACATTTTGGTTACTAAAACCTTGGGCATTACATTCAGCTTGCAATTCTCTAACCCAAGTATTCCAATCCCAACTTTTTAAATATTCTGCTAACCAATCATTATTTGAATTATTACCATTACCAGAAGATTTACTAATTAATATATTATCATTAAACACATTAAGATCTACATTAGTGCTAATTCCTGATATTCGTCCTTTCTCTGTATATTGATGTCCTGCTATAGTAACAAATCCTGTATTTATACTACTTTTCCAAGGCTCTACACCATAATGAGCTACCCATAATGGATAATTAGTTTTTATAGTACTATTAAAGTTATCCCTACTATAGTAAGCTCCACTATAAATAACAATATCCATATTACATAATTGCTTAAATCTATTAATAAACCTTTGAGTATAGTCATTTACATTAAATCCACTCGCCTCTACATCTAAACAAGGTTTAAGATTATTTTCCTTATCTTTTATCGAATTAAAAAAATTTTCTGCTTGTGTTTCTGGTGCTGATGTGCTAACCAAAAAATGATAAAAGCCTGTAGATAATCCTAATGCTTTAGCTCCATTATAATGTTGATTTAAATAAGGATCTATATAGGTTGTCCCCTCAGTAGCTTTTATATAAACAACATCTATTCCACTTGATTTTACTTCACTAAAATTTATTCTTCCATTATGATTACTTATATCAATTCCTTTCATATTATTCACTCCTCTCACTTATAATCTATTAATGAATAATTAAAAAATCTACTACTTAATAATAACTTTATTTTTTTAATAACTTATTTGTTTTACAATAATAAATATTATCTATAACAAAATAGCCAGTAACGTTCCCCTAAAAACATTACTGACTATTTTGTATAAAAATAACTACTGATTCTTATATAAGAGATTATTTTCCCCCTTTTAATAATCTCTACATAAAATGAAACCTTTTGAAATCACTTCTATTATACTACTAATATATATAAATTCCAATAGCTTTATGTTATTTTTATGTAAATTAATGCTATTATTGTATTATTATATAATTTATGGTGTATATATTTTAATTTCATTTTATAATTTTATAAAATAGGTGGTGTTATTTACATAGTATAATTCAGTTATAAACTTATTGAAATACTCATTTTTTTCTAAAAAATGGTTATTTCCCTTGACAATTACAATTGATGAATATTATAATAGTAATAAGCTTAACACTCGCAATGCTAAGCTTATTCAAGAACATTTTTTGGGCTATTGCACTAAAAAGCACAGGAAGACCACCATCTAAACTGGCTAAACTGGTGGTTTTTCTGTGCTTTTTTTTATTGTCTTAATTTCCATTTATAGTCCTGTTAGAACATTTAATGTTCATTGAATTTTTATTTACAAAAAAAAATTCAAGTTAGTATTTTTACTAACTTGAAGGTAGGTATGGTAGTTCATAGGGGAATCGAACCCCTGATTGCACCGTGAGAGGGTGCCGTCTTGACCACTTGACCAATGAACCAGAACATGTATTATTATACCATATTTTGAAATTTATAAAAGCATGAAATTTACTCGTTTTAGACTGTATTTCTTACTTTTTCAATGAAATCATGTACTTTTCTCTCATATTCTTCCTTTTCTAAATCATATGCCATAAGATGGTCTGCTTTTTCTACTATTAGTATATCATCTTTAGGATTTTTTCTTTTTTTATACATCTCTTCACTCATTCTACACGGAACATAATCATCGCTATTTCCATGTATAAATAGTATTGGGACATCACTTTTTAATATATCTTCCATAGGTGTTACTTTATCTAAATCAAAGTTATATAATTTTCGTACTTTTCTTCTTAAAAGATAATATACAAATTTAAAAGGCATAAATTTCATTTTTTTTAAGCATTGGTCTTTTATTATTTCTTTTGCACTATTATATCCGCAATCTTCAATGATAAATCTTACCTTTGGATTTCTTGCTCCACACATTAGTACTGTAGCAGCCCCCATTGATTGTCCATGCAATCCTAAAAATAACTTTTGTCCTTTTCTTTTTTCTAGGTAATTTATCCAAAGGTCTAAATCATCTCTTTCAAAGTATCCATAACTTAAAAAGTCTCCCTGGCTTTCTCCATGATTTCTTTCATCTACTAAAAGAATATTAAAGCCTTCTTTTATAAATAGTGGTACAAAAGGTATATGAATATGATAGTTTGCTGTATATCCATGAACTAGTATTATATAATTATTGCTATCTTTATAGTTTTCAATAAGATGACCTTTTAATATTAAGTTATCTTTTGAAATTATACTTACATCTTGAAAATTAAATTTATTATAAATACTTTCGTCTAGTATTCCTCTTTTTCGTAAAGAATTAAATGCATCTTCTTTATTCTTTTTCTTTTTGTAAAAAGCTTTATTTAAAGCAATTTCACTACATATTTTTATAAATAGTAGGAATATTATAGCTAATATAGTTAATATAATTAATATATACATTATCATTTAAAATTCCCCTTCTTAAATGAAATAAAAGAGAGTATTCTTATATTTTTTATAAGTTACTCTCTTTTATTTCTCTTTGGACTGTTCCATTTCTCTTCCTCTCTTATTTAGCTTGTAATTTATTAGCTAACTCATTTAATTCATCGAAAGATAATTGAGCAAGATACGCTCTTGTAATTTCATTATGTTGCTCTTTTTTTGCAAAGGCAAGAATTGTGCTTATTAACATTTCTCTGTAGTCTTTTACTGCCATTTGTTTCCCTCCTCCTTTTTTTGTCATTTTTATTATATCATTTATTTTATTCAAATCAAGATATTTTTGACTACATTTTGCATAAATTTAATAAATTCTTAACATATTTAAGAATAATTCTTGCAAATTAAGCTAATAATAATCAAATGAAAACATTATCTTGTTATTTTTATTAAATTTTTAAATAATTTTTATTTTAATCCTTCAATTTTTATAATTTTTAGCTATTTCCTTCTTCAAAGCCATACATTAGCATGTATAATCTTCTTGGTTCTATTTCTAAAAGATCCATTTTATTTAATCCACTTACTTTTATAAGTACTAATTGGTCATATGTTAAATTCTTTAAATCTTTAAACATATCTTTAAATTCTTGAAAGCTTATAGTAACATCATCATTTTGTTCTAAAGCTATTTGCCAATACTCTTCTCCCGTTAAGTTTTTATGTGCTGTTAGTGTTGCATTATTCCATGCATATATTAAACTCGCAAAAGAATTCATTTTCTTCCTCCTTAATTATTAAAGAGATTGGATATTAATCCAACCTCTTTATATTCTTATGCTAGGTAGTTATAAACAAGTTCTAATCTTTCTTCTCCTAAAACATTTGCTATTTTATTTTCTACCTTACCATTTTTTATAAATCTTTCTTCATTTGCTTCTGCTATTTTGTTAAGTCTAACTTGGAATTTTTCTTCGCTTATTAAGTCATCTTGAAACTCTTCAATAAGATCCTTTATTGCTGTTGCTAATTCTCTAGGGTTTCTGTAAACTGCTCTCATAACTTATGTACTCCTTCAATGACAATTCATTATTTATTATATACTACCATAAATTAGTGATGTTTTCTAGTCTCTTTTTTAATTGCTTCTAAGGCATAAGCTACATGAAGTTCTGTAGATATTAATACAGCTTTTTCATCTATATTAAATTTTTCATTATGATTTGGATAAGCTCTTCCCATTTCTTCATTTCCTGCACCTACAAAAACAAAAACTCCAGGTATTGTTTTTTGATAAACAGAGAAATCTTCACCTAACATCATTTTAGGTATACTTACTAAACATTCTTCTGGGAATATTTTTCTTGCACCATCTAATGCACTTTTTACTGCTTCTTTATCATTAACTACAGCTGGATGTGCTGATGCTGTATAATCTATTACTGCTGTTGCACCATATGTTGCAGCTGTACTATAAACTATTCTTTTTATTGAATTTTGTACAAGTTTTGCAGTTTCTACAGAAAATGTTCTAACAGTCCCTTCTATAAATGCTTCTCCAGATATAATATTGTGTTGAGAACCTGACTGTACATGACCTATTGTTACAACAGCAGAATCTATAGGATTAACCTCTCTACTAATAACTGATTGTATATTTAATATTATTGCTGCTGCTGTTAAAGTTGCATCTACACATTGTTGAGGCTTTCCAGCATGACCAGCTTTTCCATAAATTCTTATTTTAAATATATCTGAAGATGCCATTCTTGGTCCTTCTTCTATAGATATTTTTCCACATTCTATATCTCCAAACACATGAAGACCAAATATTTCATCTATATCTAGTAAGCACCCATCTTCTACTATAAGTTTTGCACCACGACAATTTTCTTCTGATGGTTGAAAAATTAAAGATATTTTTCCTGGAAGCAAATCTTCATATTTTTTTAGAATTATAGCAGCTCCTAATAATGAAGCTATATGAGCATCATGACCACAAGCATGCATTATTCCTGGATTTTGAGAACAATAAGATACTCCTGTTTTTTCTTCTACTCTTAAAGCATCCATATCTGCTCTTAAAGCAATATGTCTTCCTTTTCCTTTACCTATAGTTGCAATTACTCCTGTACCCGCTGCTTCTTCATAAGGTACATTTATTTTGTCTAATTCCTCTTTTATTTTCTTTGAGGTTTCAAATTCTTGTAGTCCTAGTTCTGGATACTTATGAAAGTGCTTTCTTAATCTTATAATATATTCCGATATAAGCTTTGTTTCTTTTCTTATATCTATATTAAAATCAATATCTTTATTTTTAACACTTTCTTCAAAGTTACTATCTTTAGTACCTCTATCTCCTAGTTTAGCTGCAATTCCCCTTTTTCTTTTTGATATTAAATCCATATATATCCCCCAATGCAGTTTTGATTTTATTATATCATATTATTGCAATATTGTTATTTTTCTACAAATCTATAAAGTTCTTTATATAGCCCATTTAATGCTATTAATTCTTCATGAGTTCCTCTCTCTTCTATGCCTTTATCAGTTAATACAATAATTTCATCTGCATTCTTAATTGTAGAAAGTCTATGTGCAACAACTATAGTAGTTCTTCCTTTACATAATTCATCTAAGGATTTCTTAATATAATACTCTGTTGTATTATCAAGAGCTGATGTTGCTTCATCTAAAATAAGAATTGAAGGATTTTTTAAGAATACTCTTGCTATAGAAATTCTTTGTTTTTGTCCTCCAGATAGCTTAACTCCTCTTTCACCTATAAATGTATCATATCCATTTTCAAGCTTCATAATAAAGTCATGTATATTTGCTTTTTTAGCAGCTTCATATACTTCTTTATCACTTGCTCCTAAATTACCATATCTAATATTTTCTTTTATTGTACCTGTAAATAAAAATACATCTTGCTGAACTATACCTATATTCTTTCTTAAAGATTCTAAAGTTACATCATAAATGCTTTGCCCATCAATAAGTATATCTCCCTTATCTAAGTCATAGAACCTTGGAATAAGGCTACAGAAGGTTGTTTTTCCACCACCTGATGGCCCTACAAGTGCAAGCATTTTACCAGGCTTTATATCAATAGATAAATCTTTTAATATTTCATTATCTTCATAACTAAAACCTACATTTTTAAAGGTTATTCTTCCTTCAACATTTGTTAACTCCTTAGCATTTTCCTTTTCTTTTTCTCTTTCTTCATTTAACAATTCTGTATATCTTTCAAATCCAGTCATACCATTTTGGAATTGTTCCATAAAGTTTACAAGTTTCTTTATAGGATCTATAAAAATCTTTATATATAAAAGATATGCAAAGAAATCTCCTAAGTTAATAAGCCCTTTAATAGTAAAAATACCACCTGCTATCATAGAAACATAGTTTAATATATCAATAGAAAAGTTTGCTCCAGAGAAGTATTCTGCCATTACCTTATAAGCTTTTTCTCTAGCTTTAATAAACATTTTATTTCCTTCTTCAAACTTTTCTTCTTCATAGTCATGGCTAACAAAAGCTTTTGAAACTCTTATACCGCTTATACTATTTTCTAGAGTAGCATTAACAAGTCCTGTTTTAACCTTTGTTTCTTTAAAGGATTTTTTCATCTTTTTTCTTTGATATATTGTAAATATAACTATTAATGGAATAAAAGTAAATATAATTAATGTTAATGGTATATTAATACTACATAAAATAATAAATGATCCTATTAGCATTACACATGATATAAATAAGTCTTCTGGTCCATGATGTGCAAGCTCTGAAATTTCCATAAGGTCATTTACTATTCTTGACATTATATCTCCAGTTTTATTATTATCATAATAAGAATTAGGTAATCTTTGAAGATGATTGAATACCTTTCTTCTCATATCTCCCTGCATTCTTACACCAACAACATGACCCCAATACTGCATAAAGAAACCACATAAGGCTTTGATTATAAATAATATTATTAAGGTTATAGCAAATATCCATATCATTCGTGCATTTTTATTTGGTATTGATTCATTTACAAGAGCTCTTGTCATCATTGGATATGCTAAATCACATGCAGCTGCAATAAAAGCAGCTATCATATCAAAAATAAATAATTTCTTATAGGGTTTGTAAAATTTTATAAATTCTTTTAACATAATATCTCCTTATAGTAATTGTAATATGTTATTTTTTTCTTTTGTTAAATCATTTTTATAAATTCCTTTTACCTCAAAAGGTTCCCCACCTAATACTATAATAGTACCTTCCATAAATATTCCTTCATCAATATCATGAGTTACAAATATAATAGTTTTATTTTCTCTTTTTACAAATTCTTTTATTTTCTTCATAATAGAATATTTAATTTTATAATCTAAAGATTTAAAAGGTTCATCCATTAATATAATATTAGATGGCTTAAGTAGCGCTCTTGCTATATTTACCCTTTGGCACATGCCCCCACTTAGTGCTACAGGATACTTGTCCAAAGCTTCATTAATATTTAACATATTGAGTATTTCTTTTAGTTTTATTAATGCCTCTTCTTTTGAATAATAATCATACATGAAAATTTCCATATTTTCTTTTATAGTAAGCCAGGGAATTAATCTATCTTCTTGAAAAATATAACTTATTTCATACTCATTTACTCCTATTATTTCTCCAGACTCATAAGGTGTTAAGTTAGCTAAAATGTTAAGAAGAGTACTTTTTCCTCCTCCAGATTTTCCTACAATAACATTTATATTATCTTCTAAGGTTAAATTAAAATTATTAAAAACAATCTTATCTTTAAACTTCTTACATAAATTCTTAATTTGAATTTTCATTTTTCCACCTATAAACTTTTTTTAAAAGTTTTTTATTTATATATTCAAATATTATTGATATTAATGCTATAATTACAATCCATGCAAATATTCCTACTGTATTAAAGTTTATCTTTTCTATTTGCACAGAAGTTCCTATACCATACTTTGGTTGGCCATGAACTTCTCCTGCAATTACTACTTTAAAAGCTAATGAAAATGTTGATATGAGTATGCTCATAACATAAAATTTTATTATAGGTATGTATATCCTTTTAATTTTTTCTTTTTTAGATACCTTATATACTTTACACATATCTAAAATCTTCTTATCAATATCTTCTAAAGCATTATATATTCCTTCATAAAGTATAGGAAATACTATTGCAAATCCAACTATGAAAGGAGCTTTATCTTTATTAAACCATATTAAAGCAAGTAAAATTAAAATCATTGTAGGTATAGTTTTACCTATAGCATTAAATGGCTTTAGTAAATTTTTAAAAAAGGGATACATATATGATAGTACCCCTAAAACTATTGATAATATTAAAGCACTACTAAAGCTTATTAATGTTCTATATAAAGAGCTTAATGAGTTCTTTAAAAAATTCGGCTCTTTTATTATATTTATCATGGAAAGTATAACATCTTCTATTCTTGGAAGATAAATATCCTTATTTATTTTTATAGCCAATATCTCCCATATAACTAATAAAACTATAGTAGATAGTAGAATTTGTTTTTTATTATTCCATGAATATACCTTCATCTGGAACCTTTCCTCCTATAGTGGAAGCATCAAAAGATTCAAGCTTCTTAAAGTAGTCATTATATTCTTTATGAGTATCTTCAATATCTTCAAAATCTATATTAGCTTTTATCATTGCTTGTGGAATTATATCTTTATTTGCAGATACTCCTATTTCTTCACAATAAGCTCCTAAAGTATCACTAGCTTCTTTTGCAAAGTCACAACTATCATCAAGCTTATCTAAAAATTCATCAACATATTCTTTATTTTTTATATAGAAATCTTTTTTTACAATAACTGTTGATTGAGGATATCCATATTCAGAATTATTAAGTTTTTTCCACTCTTCATTTAAATCAAGTATTGTTACTACATTTTGTTTAGATGCAACTTGAGTTAAAGCAGGTTCTGGAATTACTGCGTAAGAAGTTTTCCCTGCAATTAAAAGGGGTGCTAGTTCTGTAACTCCATTTACATAAGAAAAATTAAACTCATTCATATTATATCCCATATCAGTTAATATTGATTGAGCTACAATATCTGGTGTTAATCCTTTACCTATATTATAAATTTCTTTTCCTTTTAGATTATTTATATCACTTTCTCCATCAGTTGAAATTAAGTAAAATGATCCCCAACCTACTGTTCCTGCAATTACATATCCAGCTTCTTTATTATATTGAGTAGCTGCTACATTAGATGGAACTATAGCTATGTCAGCCTCTTCTTTTAATACAGATGAAACAACATTTTCTGATGTTTTTTCTATTGAGTATTTAGTATTATAATTGCTCTTAATACTTTGATTTTCCTTAATTAACTTTGCAGCTGCTATTGCTGGAAGTCCATCTGGTACAATAACATTAACAGTACTTACATCTTCAACCTTAGTATTATTTGCACCACTATTTTCATTATTGTCATTATTAGTTTTGTTTCCACCACATGCAATAATACTAGATGCAAGACATATTGTAGTTACTAATAATATTAGCTTCTTCTTCATTATTATTCCTCCTTAAAAATCATTCCCATTGATTATTATAATACTTCAAAAAATTACTTACAACACATGAAATTTATGTTAAATATATTAAGTAAATTTTAGGTATAAAAAATTCTAATTAACAAACACTACACATATATTTAGATTATTTTATAAATTATGGCGGTGAAGTTATGTGGTTTAGTAAAAACTCTAATGAAGTAGTAAAAGAACTAAATAGTGATGCCTTAAACGGATTATCTAGTGAAGAAGCAAAAAATAGATTGCTAAAGTATGGAGAAAATAGACTTTCTACTAAAAAGAAAAAAACCATTGTTTCAATTTTTCTCTCTCAACTAAATGATGCTATGATTTATATTCTTATTGTAGCAGCAATTATATCTGGTATTATGGGTGAAATAAGTGATTCAATAATTATAATAATTGTTATTTTAATTAATGCAGTAATAGGTGTTGTTCAAGAAGCAAAAGCTGAAAAAGCTCTTGATTCTCTAAAAAAGTTAAGTACTCCTAAAGCTGTTGTAAAAAGAGATGGTGCTTTAGTAGAAATACCATCTGAAGAAGTAGTTCCAGGAGATATAGTGATTATAGATGCAGGTAGATATATTCCAGCAGATTTAAGATTAATTGAAAGTGCTAATTTAAAAATAGATGAATCTGCTTTTACTGGAGAATCTGTTCCTGCAGAAAAAGATGCAAATTCTATTATTACTGATAAATCTGCACCAATTGGTGATAGAACTAATATGGCATTTATGTCTACCTTATCTACTTATGGAAGAGGTAGTGGTATAGTAATTGCTACTGGTATGGAAACTGAAATAGGTAAAATTGCAAAAATGCTTAATGATGAAGGAGATGAAAGCACTTTACTTCAAAAAAAGCTAAGTTTTGTTAGTAAGGTTTTAGGATTTGTTGCTATAGGTATATGTTTAATTATATTTATAATTTCTATGTTCCAAGGTAGAAATTGGTTTGATATGCTTTTAGTTGCTATAAGCTTAGCTGTTGCAGCAATTCCTGAAGGTTTACCTGCTATTGTTGCTATAGTTTTAGCACTTGGAGTTCAACGTATGATAAAGCAAAATGCTATAGTAAAGAAATTACCTGCTGTTGAAACTCTAGGTTCTGTAAGTATTATATGTTCTGATAAAACAGGTACTTTAACATTAAATAAAATGACTATTAAAGAGTTTTATACAAATAATAACTTATCACATCTAGAGCAATTAAACTTAAGTAATAATGAAGATAAGTTATTAATGGAAACAATGATTTTATGTAATGATGCAACTAGTGACGAAAATTCCAAAACTGGAGATCCTACAGAGATTGCTTTTTTAGATGCAGGAATTATATTTAACTTATTTAAAAAGGATTTAAATAATGAACATAAAAGAGTTAATGAAGTTCCTTTTGATTCTGATAGAAAACTAATGACTACTGTTAATGAATATGATGGAGAATTTAAGGTACTTACAAAAGGTGCATTAGATTCATTATTTAGAATATGTAATAAAGTATTAATTAATGAAGAGGTTGTTCCATTAACTGAAGAAATAAAAAAGAATTTTATGGCTGCTTCTGATTCTATGTCAAGTAAGGCCTTAAGAGTATTAGGTGCTGCATATAAAGATATAAAAGAAAATAATATTCCTATAGATAAACTTGAAAAAGATCTTATTTTAATAGGACTTATGGGAATGATAGACCCTCCAAGAGAAGAGGTAAAAGGTTCTATTGTTTTATGTAAAAAAGCTGGTATAACTCCTATTATGATTACTGGAGACCATAAAAGTACTGCTTTTGCAATAGCAAAGGAATTAGGTATTGCAAATAATATTGATGAATGTATGTCTGGAAGCGAAATTGATAATTATGACCAATTAGAATTTAATTCTATAGTACCTAAATATAGAGTATTTGCTAGAGTGTCGCCAGAACATAAAGTTAAAATAGTAAAGGCTTATAGATCTCATGGAAATATAGTATCTATGACAGGTGATGGAGTAAATGATGCTCCTTCATTAAAAGCTGCTGATATTGGTGTTGCTATGGGTATTACAGGTACAGATGTTGCAAAAGATGCTGCTGATATGATATTAACTGATGATAATTTTTCAACTATTGTTGGAGCAGTTAAAGAAGGACGTAATATATACACTAATATAAGAAAATCAATTATTTTCTTATTATCTTGTAACTTAGGTGAAATAATTGCTTTATTTATAGCAATATTATTTAACTGGGATACTCCATTATTACCTATTCATATATTATGGGTAAACTTAATAACTGATAGTTTCCCTGCATTATCCCTTGGTGTTGATCCAATGGATGATGATGTTATGAATGATATGCCAAGAGACCCTGATGAAAGTCTTTTTGCAGGACATATGACTTTATATTTAATTATAAATGGATTATTTATAGGTATACTTACTTTATTTGCATTTAGACTTGGAGAAAATCTTTATCCAAATTCTCTAATACACGCACAAACTATGGCATTTTTAGTATTAAGTATATCTCAATTATTCTTCTCATTAAATATGAGAAATACAAGAAA
>JAFADP010000036.1 GCA_023424785.1 Bacillota bacterium | reverse complement strand
ATCTCTTTAAAAATAACATTCCAAATATATAATCTTTGTACTCTGCACCAGTTAATTCTCCTCTAAGAATATCTGCACATTGCCAAAGTGTTGATTCTAACTCTTGTAACGTAAGCTTTGCCATAATACAATCTCCTTTTAATGTATAATATCTATATATGATTAATTTTATCACAATCAATGTTAAAGTATAATTTTATATTTTAGAATTTATTAAAAGTAATAAATTAACTTTACAAAAAAGTTTACACTCTCAAATTAAAATTTTGAAAATAAAAAAAGAAGAACTAAACAGCTCTTCTTTGTTGAGTGCGTGAGTTTACATACACTTCATTTAAAATCGCATTCATTACGCTATTACAAATAAAGTAAGCGTATGATAAGTCATTTTTAAAAGACTCTTCTTTTTTATATTTTTCTAGATGTTCTACTATAAAATCTTCTATATCTGATAAAGATAAATTGCTATTTATATACGACTTTGGTTTATATAACTTAGCAAACTTAGCTAGTTTTTTTTCGTATAATACATGCTTCTTCATAGAATGCTTAAATTCCCATCTTTGATTATGAGGAATACAGAAAAAGTCACATAAAAAGTGACATATTACCCCTAACTCTTCACTAAATTTATTTTTTCCAAAATCATAATAAATATCTTCAACAGATAAACTTGATAGTAACTTAATTTTATTTAAAATCATTTCTATACTTTCATCATAATAGTGTTTCATAAGCTTATATTTTGACGCACAATCTGGCTTTATATTGCCCCATATAAATCTTTTTTTATTTATCAAATAAATTTTTGTTCCATTAGCTTCATTTAAAATATTATTAGCTATTATTATATGTGTATTCATTAGCAATTCAAAACACATCCCTTATTAATTATTCACTAATTAAATTTATTATAACCTTTTTAATATAATATAGCTAGAATATTTATAAATATTTAATATATATATCTTTTAAACCTATATTTGTTAATAAATGTTTAATTTCTTGTTCTCTATCTTTATCAGTTACTAATATTACATCTCCAGCATCAACAATTATTAAATCCTTAACTCCAAATCCTATAATAAGATTATCTTTTCCAAAAACAGAACAATTCTCGCATTCTTCTAGATATACCTTATCTGATACTCTATTATTATTATCATTCTTTAAAAATCTACTTAAAGCAGTAAAACTCCCTATATCATCCCATTCAAATTCACATCTTACAACATATGCTTTTCTTGTTTTTTGCATTATTCCAAAGTCTATAGATATACCTTCTATTTTCTCATACTCTTCTTTTATTACTTTTTTCTCTTCCTCTTCTCCTATATACTTATATATTTCCATTAGTGACTTATACATATTAGGAAGATACTTTTCTATCTCTCTTAAAATAACATCTGCTCTAAATACAAACATTCCTGAATTCCATAAATAAGTTCCCTTTTCAAGAAAATCTTTAGCTACATCTATATTAGGCTTTTCAGTAAACCTTGCTACCTTATAAGTTGCTATTCCTCCAATGATTCTCTCTCCCATTTGTATATAACCATATCCAGTTTCTGCTCTTCTTGGTTCTATTCCTAAAGTTACTATTCCTCTTCTTCTATTAGCAATTTCTATAGCTTGATTTAAGGTTTCTATATAGTTTCTTTCTCCTTCTATATAATGATCAGAAGGAAGAACTACCATTACAGCATCTGCATCTTTTTTTAAAAGCTTAATTGCAGAAAGACCTATACAAGTTGCAGTTTCTCTATTATATGGTTCTACAAATACATTATTTCTTAACTCATCACTGACCTCTTCTTTTACTCTATCTTCATAATCCTTATTAGTAACAATATATATATTCTCTTTTTTTATTAATGGATTTATTCTTTCTATTGTATTGACTAAGAAGCTTTTATTATTTATTAATTTTAAGAATTGTTTTGGCTCTTGAGATCTTGAAAGTGGATATAATCTACTCCCTTTACCTCCAGCTAAAATAAGTCCATATATCAATATTTTTCAACTCCATAAATATCTATACTGTATTATATGTATTAGAATCTTTTTGTTTATTTAATTTAATCTTATACTTTCGTAATTATATTCATCTTTCGTTAGTTTCACCCATAAATTGTAAATAAATTGCTCTAATTGTATTGACAGTAATGGAAAAATATATTATTCTTTTATTAGAATTTGAATATTGTACATCTATTAAAAGGGAGTAGTTTAAATTATAACATCAACAAACCCGATTTATTTAAATCTGGTGTTATAAACCTACACGGTTACGAGACTTTTTATATGATTTATATTTTTATAAATCATATAAAAGGTCTTTTTTTATTAACTTTTTTAATAATAATTTTGAAGGGGGAATTAAATCATGGAGAAATTTTTTTCAAAGACATCGCAAGAAGTTATGAGCAACTTTAGTGTAACTAAAGAAGGTCTCAAAGAACAACAAGTAAAAGAGGCTAAAGAAAAATATGGATATAACGAGTTAACAGAGAAAAAGAAAAAAAGCCTACTAGTTGTATTCCTAGAACAGTTTAAAGACCTACTTGTTGGAATACTTATAATAGCTGGTATTATTTCAATTATTACTGGTAACGTAGAAAGTACAATTGTTATTTTTACAGTAATTATCTTAAATGCAATTTTAGGTACTGTTCAACATGTAAAAGCTGAACAATCGTTAAGTAGTTTAAAAGCACTATCCTCTCCTAATGCTAAGGTAATAAGAAATGGCGTTAAAGTTGAAATACCTTCTAGAGAAGTTGTTCCTGGAGATATTTTAATTTTAGAAGCTGGTGACTTAGTCGTAGCTGATGGGAGAATAATTGAAAATTTTTCACTTCAAGTAAATGAAAGTGCCTTAACTGGAGAATCTGAGAGTGTAAATAAATTTGCAGATTGTATAAATAAAGAGGAAGTTGCTTTAGGTGATCAAAAGAACATGGTATTCTCTAGCTCATTAGTTACTTATGGACGTGCTTTGGTTATTGCCACTTCTACTGGAATGAATACTGAACTTGGTAAAATAGCTACTCTTATGGAAACTACACAAGAAAAGAAAACTCCATTACAAGTATCATTAGATGATTTTAGCAAAAAGCTTGCTACTATTATATTAGTAATTTGTTTAATTGTATTTGGACTAAGTGTATATAGAGAAATGCCTGTTTTAGATTCATTAATGTTTGCTGTTGCTTTAGCTGTTGCAGCTATTCCTGAAGCATTAAGTTCAATTGTTACTATAGTTTTAGCTTTAGGAACTCAAAAAATGGCTAAAGAAAATGCAATAATGAAAAAAATCAAAGCAGTAGAAAGCTTAGGATGTGTTTCTATAATATGTTCTGATAAAACTGGTACATTAACTCAAAACAAAATGACAACAAAGCAAATTTATGCCGATGGTTCTCTTTTTGAATCTGAAGAATTTGATTTAAATAATAATGTTCATAATGCTCTTATTAGTGCTGGAATACTTTGTAATGACTCTACTTCTTCTAATGGAAAAGAAATAGGAGACCCTACAGAAGTAGCTCTTGTTAACTTAGGACATAAATATTCATTAAATGAAAGAGAAATAAGAGATACTTATAAAAGATTAAAGGAAATACCTTTTGATTCAGATAGAAAATTAATGAGTACACTTCATCTTATAGAAAATAATTATATTTTATATACTAAAGGTGCTCTAGATGTTATTTTACCTCGTACAACTCATATAAAAACTTCTGATGGTGTACGTGAAATTACAGAAGAAGATAAACAAAAAATACTTGATACAAATAAGTTCCTTTCAGAAAATGGACTAAGAGTTTTAGCATTCTGTTATAAAGAATTACCTGATGAAAAAGACTTAAGTTTAGAAGATGAATATAACTTTACATTCTTAGGTCTTATATCTATGATAGATCCACCTAGAGTAGAATCTGCAGAAGCTGTTAGAGATTGTATATCTGCTGGTATTAAACCTATAATGATTACTGGAGATCATAAAATAACTGCATCTGCTATTGCAAAACAAATTGGAATATTTAAAGATGGTGATTTAGCAATAGATGGACTTGAACTAAATAAAATGTCTGATGAAGAGTTAAATGAAAAGCTTCCTTATATTTCTGTATATGCAAGAGTTTCTCCAGAGCATAAAATACGTATAGTTAAGGCTTGGCAAAATAAAGGTAAGATTGTTGCTATGACTGGTGATGGTGTTAATGATGCTCCTGCTTTAAAACAAGCTGATATTGGTGTTGCTATGGGAATTACAGGTACTGAAGTTTCTAAAGATGCAGCATCTATGATTCTTACAGACGACAACTTTGCTACTATTGTTAAATCTATTGCTAATGGTAGAAATGTATATGCAAACATAAAAAACTCAATTAAATTCTTATTATCTGGTAATATGGCTGGTATACTTGCTGTACTTTATGCATCAATAATGGCATTACCTGTTCCATTTAAAGCTGTACACTTATTATTTATAAATCTTTTAACTGATAGTCTGCCAGCTATTGCTATAGGAATGGAAGGTTCAAGAAAAGATATATTAAAAGAAAAGCCTAGAGATAGTAAAGAATCTATACTAACTAAAGACTATATGATTCAAATTGGTATTGAAGGTCTTATAATTGGATTATTTACAGTAATATCATTCCACATAGGACTTTCAACAGGAAACGAAATGGCAGCTAGCACTATGGCATTCTCAACTCTATGTTTAGCAAGACTATTTCATGGATTTAACTGTAGAGGAAAACAATCAATTTTTAAGTTAGGG
>JAFADP010000191.1 GCA_023424785.1 Bacillota bacterium | reverse complement strand
TTTCTTTACTATATAACTTTACTTTTCGTCCTATTAAAGATAAAAATTTATCTATAAAGTTTTTTTCTGAATTAAATGCATTATCACCTATGCCTTCAAAACTTATACTAATAACTAGGTATTCATTCCTTAATTCATTTTTTAACAAAGATAATGCTGTTGTTTTTCCATATTGCCTTGGTCTATTTATTATAAAATACTCTTCGTTACTTATTAATTTTTTTATTTCATCCAGTTTATCATTTATATTAACCATATAATGTTTATTAGGATTACAAAGACCTGTTGTTTTAAATCTTTTCATATTTGAATACCCCCTTTCTAGGTTTTCTTTATCATAACTGTATTATATATTAGTTACCAAATTATGTAAAACATTAAAATGTAAAGCTTTAACAATAATTTTTAATAATATAAACCCAAAAGGAGTATATATTCTAAATAATATAGAAATTCATTAAATTTAGGAAATTATATTTCAGGATACCCTTGTCATTAGCTAGTGGTTCCCACTACCAAGCCACAACGGACTTTCACCCTCAAGTTGCTGCCCATGCTGACGCACATAAGAAAAGAGATAGAATTATTACCATCTATCTCTTTTCTTTAAAAACTATTTATTATTTTCAATTTTAACTTTAAATACTGCTATTAATGCACCAATTAATGAAATAGCTGCTGTAATAAAGAATACTCCATTAATACCTGTTTGAATACTATTCCTATTAACATCGAATATAATACCATCTATTGCTGCTGCAAATAAAGGTGATAAAGAATTAATAAATGTTAATAGTGAAGTACCAATTCCTAATTCTGATGGATCTAATGTAGATTGTGCTGTAGGTGTAATTGAAACTGCTCTAAAACTTTCTGCAACTCCAGTTAATGCTAAAGCTATAAAATAAACAATTATTGGTGTCTTACTATTAGAGAAACCTAATACTAAAAATGAAAGTGCTACCAAACCATTTGCTAATATCATAGCTACCTTAGCATTTTTAGCTTTCTTACTAACCCACACACCAACAATAATTGGTAACACCATTATTAATATTGTACGTGGAAATTGTACTGAACCAGATACTGTTGTAGATTTTCCTAAAACCTTTTGAATTGATAGTGGTGCATACATATTCATAGCTTCTTGATAGAAAAATGCAATAACTCCAACTAATAATAATGTTCTATATTTCTTATTAGCAAATAAATGCATTGGTATAATTGCTTCCTTAGCTTTATTTTCAACTTTGTAAAGTAATGCCCCTAAAATAACGGCAGCTATAAATCCGAATATAATTCTTGGATTTGTCCATCCTATTTTAGGTCCATAATTTAATGATAATAATAATGCACTTAAAAATAAAGCAAGTAAAACAACACCTTTATAATCAATTTCTGCTTTTTCTTCTCTTACCTTGTTAGGTAAATTAAATGCAATAAGTAAAACCCCAATAATTAATGGTACTACTGGAAACATTATTCCAATCTTTAAGTAACCTGCATCTGTTAATATGCCTGCCAAAATACTTCCTGCGAATCCCCCAATAGCTATTGAACTTGAAAGTAATCCCATCTTCCTAGGAACATCTTGTGGTTCATTTATTTCACGTATTAAAATATATGGTGCAGCTGTAAATGCCCCTTGTGCTGCTCCTAAGATAAGTCTTAATACCATGAATGGAACTACTGATGTTACAATACCCATTCCAATACCACAAATAGCTGCTACAATACCAGAAATAATTATTATATTTCTTCTTCCAAATAAATCCCCAAGTTTACCACCTATAGGTGTTAAAATAGCTAACCCTAATGATGCAAATATCGTTAATGTAGAGAAATAATTCATAGCATTCATTTCTTCTAATATTGGACCTTGAATAACTGCTAAGCTTAGTCCAAAACATGCAATTGATAACATAAGACAAATACAACCTAAAGTAACTAACCTTCTTTTTGTATTTGACAATGGAACTGCCACATTCATTACTTCTTCTTTCTCCATGTACATAAAAATCCCCCTCTTTATTCAATATTTCTATCTATTTATCTGATGTCTAGCCGTTGTAACACTCCCTTGTTCTATATAACAGGGAGCTAACAACGGACACGACCCTAGATTAACTCAGCTAAATTCAGTAGGAGATAAATACTCCTACTGAATAAGTTTCGTTTTATGGTTTTCAAGCCACCTAGTTGCACAATGTGCTAAATAAGCTGCTCCTATTGGAAGTACATCTTCATTAAAAATAACCTTTGGGTTATGACTTGGTGCAACATCCCTATCAGTATATCCTGCTGATAAAAACATATAACAACCTGGTACTTTTTCTAAAATAGTAGCAAAATCATCAGAAGCACTTGCTTGTATTCCTGGAACCCCCATTTGACCAGGAACTTCAAGTTCTCCCATATATGATAAAATTTCTTTTGTAAATTCAGGATCACATATTAATGGTGGAACCTCTGAAATCATTTCAACTTCAGCTCTACCTCTATAAACTTCAGCTATTTTACTAGCTACTTCTTTCATTCTTGAAACCATTATTTTTCTATTTTCTACAGAAGTTGTTCTAATAGAACCTTGAATTTCTGCTGTTTCGGGAATTATATTGTTAGCATAACCTGCTGATAACTTTCCTATAGTCATGACTGAAGGCTTAGAGCTATCTACTTCTCTTGCTATTATTTCTTGTAAACCAAGATAAATTTGTACTGCAATATTAATTGGATCTATGGATTGTTGTGGATATGCTCCATGAGCTCCTTTTCCATATACAGTAATCTTAAAGCCATCATTTGAATACATCATAGTATCTTTATCATTATACATATGTAGTCCAACTGGCATCTTACCAGGGCCAACATGGTATGCTAAAGCTGCATCTACCTTTGGATTTTCTAAAATACCTTCTGCTATAAGTGCTTTTGCACCCTTAAATATTTCTTCACCTGGTTGAAATACAAGCTTTATATTACCTTCAATTGCTTGTTCATTTTCTTTAAGTAATTTAGCTGCACCTAATAACATTGCAGCATGTAAATCATGACCACAAGTATGAGCTGCATTATCACTATTTGAAGCAAAAGTTTCTCCACTTTCTTCTTTCATTGGAAGTGCGTCCATATCTGCTCTTAATAAAATAGTTTTCCCATTACCATTTCCTATTGTTGCAGTTACACCACATCCTCCTATAACCTTTGGTTCATAACCCATTTCTTTTAATTTTGTCATTACAAAGTCACAAGCTTTAGGTAAGTCCATTCCTACTTCTGCATTTTGATGTATATATCGTCTATTTTTTGATATTTCATCTTTTAGCTGAGTTGCTCTTTCAAAATAATCCATACTAACACCCCATTTA
This sequence comes from Bacillota bacterium, assembly GCA_023424785.1. Classification (GTDB taxonomy): domain Bacteria; phylum Bacillota; class Clostridia; order Clostridiales; family Clostridiaceae; genus Clostridium. The sequence continues at coordinate 2,069 of JAFADP010000191.1, read as the reverse complement.
TACAATTTTCGTTTGTAGAATATTTTACTATTTATGATAAAATATCCAGTTACTCTCCATTATAATTTAGTATTTTTATTATGTAAATATATTTTATTATAAGAATTATAAAATCATCTTAGACATATTTACTGTAAATACTACTCCTATTTCTAATGGCTCTACTATATCATCCTCTTATTCATATAATGGATACTTACCACAAATTTTTGTTACTTCACTTCTAATATAATCAGCTTTTGTATCAAAGTCAGTTATAGTTAATTTAATTAACTTAGCAATTTTCTTCATATCTTCTTCTACTAAACCTCTTGTTGTAACAGCTGGAGTACCAATACGAACACCACTAGTTACAAATGGACTTTCTGGATCATTTGGTACTGCATTTTTATTTAATGTAATATATACTTCATCTAGTCTATTTTGAAGTTCCTTACCTGTTATCTCCATATTTCTTAAATCAACTAACATTAAGTGATTATCTGTTCCACTACTAATTAAATTAAATCCTTCATCTATTAATGCTTCTGAAAGAACCTTTGCATTTTTAACTACTTGTTCTTGGTATGTTTTAAATTCTGGCTTTAAAGCTTCTCCAAAACATACTGCCTTAGCTGCAATAATATGCATTAATGGTCCCCCTTGAGTTCCAGGGAAAATAGCTTTATTTATATCTTTTGCATACTTTTCCTTACACATAATTATTCCACCTCTAGGACCTCTTAATGTCTTATGTGTTGTAGTTGTAACAACATCAGCATATGGTATAGGACTTTGATGTAAACCTGCTGCCACTAACCCAGCTATATGTGCCATATCTACAAAAAGTATTGCTCCAACTTCTTTAGCTATATCTGCAAAAACATCAAACTTAATCTCTCTAGGATATGCAGAAGCCCCTGCAACTATCATTTTAGGTTTATATTCTTTAGCAAGTTCTCTTACCTTATCATAATTAATTACTCCTGTATCTTCCTCTATGTTATAAGGAATAAAGTTATATAAAATTCCTGATTGGTTTACTGGACTACCGTGAGTTAAATGTCCACCATGTGCTAAGTTTAATCCTAAAACCGTATCTCCTGGTTTTAAGAATGCTGCATAAACTGCCATATTTGCATTAGCTCCTGAATGTGGTTGAACACAAACATGTTCACACCCAAATAACTTCTTTGCTCTTTCGATTGCTAATTCTTCAATAACATCAATTTCTTGACACCCACCATAATATCTCTTTCCTGGATATCCTTCAGCATATTTATTTGCTGGTACAGTCGCCATTGCCATCATTACTGCTGGTGAAATAATATTTTCAGAAGCTATTAATTCTAGATTTCTTCTTTGTCTTAGCATCTCCTTATTTAATGCTTCGCCTATTTCTGGATCAAATTTTGAAACACACTCCATAATTTTATTAATCATAATACATCATCCTTTCTTTATATATTTTCGCTTTCTTCATAACAAAAATAGAGGCAGCAAAAGATATTTATTATCTTCTACTGCCTCTGTCCTTACAACCTGAAAGATTCCTTTTAAAAAAAGTTGCTTCGTCGGTACGCCATTGTTCTCCAGAGTTTCGTCCAAATTCGATCCTTTTGCCTGAGAGTTTTTAATCCCCTTCGGCGTTGTACTAAATACAATCTCTCTCAAATTCTTCATCCGAACTTTATTCTTAGTATGAATTAAGTATATTACTTTTTTGAATTTTAGTCAAGTTTTTTCATAAGATGTAATTTTTTTTATTTTTTACTTATTTTTCTTGCTCAATATATTTTATTTATATAATTATCTTCAATTTATTTAATAAATTCATTTTATCTCTAATTCATACAAAATAATAAATAGTACAAGATTTATTACTAGATACTTCTTGTACTATTTATATATAAATCACTTTTATAATTTATAACTACTATATAACTTTTAATGTCCCTCTTTCACACCTTTAGGAAGTATATTCTTCTTTAATATATCCGATATTTTTGAAAAATTCTATCTGTTCTCTTGTTAAATCCTTCATATTCCCCTCCAAAGCATTACCAAACTTATTACAAAAATTTTAATTG
>JAFADP010000030.1 GCA_023424785.1 Bacillota bacterium | reverse complement strand
ACAGCAATTGGTATGACTGCTGTATTTTGTGGTGTTACTAATTGTCCTATAACTTCTTTACTTATAAGCTTTGAGTTATTTGGATATGAAGGTATGCCATATTTTCTTTTAGCTATTGCCTTTAGTTATGTTCTTTCAGGGTATTATGGATTATATAAAAGTCAAAAAATAATGTACTCCAAATATAGAACAAATTACATTAATAAAAAGACTGAGTAAGGGTATCCTAAAAAGGATACCCTTATTGTTATAAGTACATGTTTAATTAATAACGAGAAGATTCCACATATGAAATTTCTGTTAATGAATGTTTCATAGCTAAGAATTCAGCTTCTACACTAGTTATTTTTGTATCTAATGCTTCAATTAATCTAGTGTTCTTTTCTTTTTCTTTTTGATTTAATAAAGAAGTTAACTCTTCTGAAAGTTCAAAAAGTTTTAAAGCTGCTTCATAACAATTAGTTGGTTTCATAGAAATCACTCCTTCGTTTTTACTATTATTACAATTTCATTCTACTACAAAATAATGGATAATGGAATAAAAATAAGCAATATAGCATAAAATTTAGAAACTATTACAAAAATTTTGGTAAAATAATGTAAACGATATAATTAAGAAGTGAAAAATAGGTGATTTTAAAAGAATCACCTACATTTATTCTAAATTATTTTCCTATTAACTCTTTAACATAATTAGGTATAGCAAAAGCTCCAATATGTAAATCAGTATTATAATATTTAGTTTTTAAGTTAAGACTTTCATAAGCTTCTTTATTAAAATCTTTTAATGGATGAAGTTTTTTAGATGCAAATCCAAAATACCATTGTCCTGAAGCATAAGTAGGCATCATATATTGATAAACTTCATAAATAGGGAATATTTCTTTAAGCTTTTCAGTAGCTCTTTTCATTTCTTTTTTATTTATATCATAATATGGACTTTCACCTTGATTTACAAGTATTCCATCTTGTGTTAATGCATTATAGCAGTTTCTATAGAATTCTCTTGTAAATAATCCTTCTCCTGGTCCTATTGGGTCAGTAGAATCTACTATTATTAAATCATACTCATTTTCTTTTCCTTCTACAAACTTAATTCCATCTTGGAAATGTAAATTAACTTTTTCATCTCTTAATTTACAAGCTGTAAAAGGTAGATACTTTTCTGAAGCTAGTACGACTTCTTCGTCTAATTCAACCATATCTATTTTTTCTATACTAGGAAATCTAGTAAGTTCTCTTACAGTACCTCCATCTCCAGCACCTATTACAAGAACAGTTTTTATATTATTATTAACAGCAAGAGGTACATGAGAAATCATTTCATGATATATAAACTCATCTTTTTCTGTTATCATAGTCCAACCATCTATAACAAGAACTCTTCCAAAATCATAAGTGTCTATTATATCTATCTGTTGAAAAGGACTTTTCTTTGAAAATAATGTTTCTTTAACTCTCATAGAGAATTTTACATTATCTGTTTGATTTTCTGTATACCATAATTCCATATTTTATACCTCCTTAACTTTCTCTATTGGTTTATATGTTATATTTGAAAGCTCAGAATTAGAATAATTTTTTATTTTTTCTACCATTCCTCTAGCAATTTCTATAGATTCACTTTTTTCAGCTTCTAGTACTTCCTGTAAATAATCAAAACCTATCCATGGATCAACTGAATCACCACATGTATACAAATCTACTGATGCATATCCATACTCAGGCCAAGTATGAATTGTTAAATGTGATTCTTGAATAATAACAGCACCACTTACTCCCCATGGATTAAATTTGTGAAAGCATGAGTTTACTATAGTTGCATTAGAACGAATAGCTGCTTCCTTCATAAATTCTTCAATTTTTTCATGGCTACCAAGAATATCCACATTGCAATTATAAAACTCTACTAAAATGTGTCTTCCTAATTGTTCAAGTTTCAATTAAATCCCCCCTTTTAATAAATTAGTTTTTTAACAAAAGTTTAGTAATTATAAACTTAAAGTTGGCTTATATTAAACACTCTAAAATAAAGTAAAGCAAAAAAACATTGGGTTGTCAACTATTTTTTTAAAAATATATAATTTTTAAACTATAAAAGAAATTAACTGAAAATAATTTCCATAATTTATTATTACCACGAATAAAGTTAAAAAAATATTATTTCTTTATTCGACATAGTACGAATGTTGCTATAAATCTATCAAGTTAATATTGACAACAAAAAGGGTGAGTGATAATCTAAAAATAGGAATTGGAAAACTTAATCATAAAAATTTTAACAAGATATAGTAATTTTCTATATATAAATTTTTTGGAGGTATTTAAATGATTAATATCAGATGCATATTCGTCGAAAAAAAACCAGGTTTTGATGTAGAAGCTAAGAGTTTATTTGATGACTTTAAAAGAAATCTAAGAGTTAATAACTTAGAAGGGGTTAGAGTTATTAATAAATACATAATAGGAGAAATTTCAGAAGAATATTACAAAAAAGCAATTACTACTATATTTTCTGAATTAACTGTAGATAATGTTTATGAAGAAAAGCCACCAGTTAATGAAGGTGATATAGCTTTTGGGGTAGAATACCTTCCAGGTCAGTATGATCAAAGAGCAGATTCAGCATCTCAATGTTTTCAACTTTTAACAGCAGAAGATAGAGTAGATGTTAAATCATCTAAAATTATTGTCTTAAAAGGCAACCTTTCAAGTGATGATGTAGAGAAAATTAAGGGGTACTACATTAATTCTGTAGATTCTAGAGAAGTGGATATAAATAGTCGTGAATTACAAGCTCCACTTAATGTTCCAAATGATGTAGAAATTTTAAATGGATTTATAAATAAAGATGTTGAAGCTTTAGAAAGTTTCCATAAAGAACAAGGTCTTGCAATGAGTATAGACGATCTTGTAATGATAAGAGATTACTTTAAAAATGAAGAAAACAGAGATCCTAGTATAACTGAAATAAAGGTAATAGATACATATTGGTCAGATCACTGTAGACATACAACTTTCTCAACAACTATTGAAGAAGTTGAAATAGAAGAAAATAAGTATACAACTCCTATAAAAAAGAGTTATGCAGCTTATATTGATTCAAGAAATTATGTTTATGGAGAAAACACTACAAGAAACATAAACTTAATGGATATAGCAGTTATCACTATGAAAGAAATGAGAAAAAAGGGTATGCTTGATGATTTAGATGTATCTGATGAAATTAATGCATGTTCAATTAACATAGATGTTGAAACAGATAAGGGTATAGAAAAATACTTATTAATGTTTAAAAATGAAACTCATAACCATCCAACAGAAATAGAACCTTTTGGTGGTGCAGCTACTTGCCTTGGTGGTGCAATAAGAGATCCACTATCAGGAAGAACTTTTGTTTATCAAGCTATGAGAGTTACAGGAGCAGCAGATCCAACAGTTCCAGTAGAAGAAACTTTAAAAGGAAAGTTACCTCAAAGAACAATTACTTTAGGTGCAGCTCATGGATATAGTTCATATGGTAATCAAATAGGTCTTGCAACAGGACAAGTTGCTGAAGTTTATCATCCAAACTATGTAGCTAAGAGAATGGAAGTAGGAGCAGTTATTGCAGCAGCTCCAAAGGAAAATGTAGTTAGAGAAGAACCTTCAAAAGGTGATGTAATAATTCTTTTAGGAGGAAGAACAGGTAGAGATGGTGTTGGTGGTGCAACTGGTTCATCTAAGGAGCATACAACAGAATCTATTGAAACTTGTGGAGCAGAAGTTCAAAAGGGAAATCCTCCAACAGAAAGAAAGATACAAAGATTATTTAGAAATCCTGAAGTTTCTAAGATGATAAAAAGATGTAATGACTTTGGTGCAGGTGGTGTATCTGTTGCTATAGGAGAATTATGCAGAGGTCTTGATATTAATTTAGATGCAGTTCCAAAGAAGTACGAAGGTTTAGATGGAACAGAACTTGCGGTTTCAGAATCTCAAGAAAGAATGGCTGTTGTTGTTGAAGCACATAATGTAAAGAGATTTATAGAATTATCAGAAGAAGAAAACTTAGAAGCAGTAGAAGTTGCAGTTGTTACTGATACTGATAGATTAAGAATGACTTGGAGAGATAAGACAATAGTTAATATTAAAAGAACATTCTTAGATACAAATGGAGCAACTCAAAAAACTAATGTTAAAGTTGTTGCACCTTGTGAATATCCATATGAAGTTGGAGATGTAGATGTTAAAACTACTTGGATTGAAAATTTACACAAATTAAATGTAGCTTCTCAAAAAGGATTAGTAGAAAGATTTGACTCTACAATAGGAGCTAAAACTGTCCTTATGCCATTTGGTGGTAAATATGCTAAAACTCCTGCAGAAGGTATGGCAGCTAAAATACCAGTATGGGGTGGAGAAAGTAAAGATGCTTCATTAATGACATTTGGATTTAATCCAGATTTAGGTGTATGGAGTCCATATCACATGGCTTTCTACTCAGTTATAGAATCTATAACTAAATTAACTGCTATGGGTGGAGATTATAGACGTGCAAGACTTACTTTCCAAGAATATTTTGAAAGATTAGGAAAGGATTCATCTAAGTGGGGTAAACCATTTGCGGCATTACTTGGAGCTTACAAGGCACAAGAAGACTTAGGAATAGCTGCAATAGGTGGTAAGGATTCAATGAGCGGAACATTTGATAATATTGATGTACCACCAAGTTTAGTTTCATTTGCAGTTGGATATGAAAAAGCAGATAGAATTATATCTCCAGAGTTTAAGGAAGTAGGATCTAAAGTAGTTCTTTTACTTACAGATAAATTAGAAGATGGGCTAATAGATATGAATAAGTTTAAAAATAATATGGAAATTGTTTATAAGCTTATTGGAGATAAGAAAATTATATCTGCATCATCAACTAAAATGGGCGGTGTAGCTGAAAGCTTAACTAAAATGACTTTAGGAAACAAAATTGGTGTTGAATTTAATAACTTAACTAAGGAAGAGTTATTTGGATTAGGTTATGGAACAATAGTTGCTGAAGTTAAAGGTGATGTAAATATAGAAGAAGCATTACAAGGTGCTTTATATAAAGTAATTGGTGAGACAAAAGCTGAACATTCAATAGTATGTAAGGAATTTGATGTTAACTTCACTTTAGAAGAAGTAGATGCTGCACTAGAAGAAAAGTTAAATGATGTATTTAAAATAAAAACAGAAGATGTTAATGAAGAGGTAAAACCTGCAAACTTCTCATGTGATGTTAAGTTTAAATCTAAAGTTCAAATTGAAAATCCTAAGGTAGTTATTCCAGTATTCCCTGGAACAAACTGTGAAGATGATTGTCAAAGAGCTTTTGAAAAAGAAGGAGCAGTAGTTACTCAAGTATTAATTAGAAATTTAAATAAAGAAGTTTTACAAGAATCTATTAATAAATTAGAAGAAGAAATAAAGTCAGCTCAAATTATAATGATTCCTGGAGGATTCTCTGCTGGAGATGAGCCAGATGGATCAGGTAAGTTTATAGCAACAGTATTTAGAAATGAAAAAATTAAAAATGCTGTTATGGATTTACTAAATAATAGAGATGGTTTAATACTTGGTATTTGTAACGGCTTCCAAGCTTTAATTAAGTTAGGTCTTGTACCATATGGTGAAATAAGAGACTTAGATGAAAGCATGCCAACATTAACTTACAATAATATAAATAGACATATGTCTTCTTTAATAAGAACAAGAATAGCTACTAAGAAATCACCTTGGTTTAGCGAAGTAAACTTAGGAGATATTCATACAGTTGCAATATCTCACGGTGAAGGTAGATTTGTTGCTTCAGAAGAATTAATTAAAGAGTTAGAAGCAAATGGACAAATAGCTACACAATATGTAGATTTTGATGGAAATGTATCTTTAAATATGCCTTATAATCCAAATGGTTCAATGTTTGGTATAGAAGGTATAACAAGTCCAGATGGTAGAGTTCTAGGTAAGATGGGTCACTCTGAAAGAATAGGAGAAAATCTTTATAGAAATGTACCAGGAGACTTTGATCAAAGCATATTTAAGTCAGGTGTTAACTATTTTAGACAAAAATAATTTTAAATTTAAAAAGGAGCATCAACAAGTTTATCTTGTTGATGTAACTTAGGGGGTTTATATAAATGAAAGTTGCAATAATTTTTGGAAGCAAATCAGATACTGATGTAATGAAAGGAGCAGCTAATGCTCTTAAGGAATTTGGTATTGAGTATAAAGCATATGTTTTATCAGCTCATAGAGTTCCAGAAAAATTAAGTGAAACATTAAAAGAAGTAGAAGCACAAGGATGTGAAGTTATTATAGCAGGTGCAGGTCTTGCGGCTCACTTACCAGGAGTTATAGCTTCTCAAACAGTATTACCTGTTATAGGTGTTCCAGTTAAAGCAGCTGTAGAAGGAATTGATGCACTATTATCAATAGTACAAATGCCAAAGTCAATTCCAGTAGCAACTGTTGGAATAAACAATAGTTATAATGCTGGTATGCTTGCAGTACAAATACTTGGAACAAAATATCCTGAAATAAGAGAAAAGTTACTTAAAGCTAGAGTAGAAATGAAAGAAAAGTTTATAAGAGAAAACGATAGTGTAGAGTTATAAAAATTAAAATCAAAATTAAAATAAATATTAAACTTAAGGGGTCGAAGAAAAATGTCAAAATTAGAAATGTTATATGAAGGAAAAGCAAAACAAATTTATGCAACAGATAAGGAAGATGAAATAATAGTTTATTATAAAGATGATGCTACAGCATTTAATGGAGAAAAGAAAGCTCAAATAGATAATAAGGGTTATTTAAATAATGCTATAACTACTATGATATTTGAAATGTTAAATAAGAATGGAATTAAAACTCACTTTATAGAAAAGTTAAATGATAGAGAACAACTTTGCAAAAAGGTTAGCATAATTCCACTAGAAGTTATAGTAAGAAATGTTGCTGCAGGAAGCATGGCTAAGAGATTAGGTCTTGAAGAAGGATATAAATTAAAAACTACTGTATTTGAATTCTCTTACAAAGATGATGAACTAGGAGATCCATTAATAAACTCATATCATGCTGTTGCAATTGGTGCTGCAACTTTCGAAGAAATTGATACAATTTTAGATATGACTGGTAAAATAAATGAATTATTAAAAGAGTTCTTTGCTAAGTTAAATATTAACTTAATCGACTTTAAGTTAGAATTTGGTAAGCTTCCAAATGGAGAAATAGTTCTTGCTGATGAAATCTCACCAGATACTTGTAGATTCTGGGATGCTACAACTGGAGAAAAACTTGATAAAGATAGATTCAGAAGAGATATGGGAAATGTAGAAGGTGCTTATATAGAAATATTAAACAGAATTAAAGGAGAATAATTTATATGGTAACTGACTTCGATTTAATAATGGATCCAAGTTTAGATAAATTTAAAGACGAATGTGGTGTTTTTGGGGTTTTCTCAGAAAAACCTATGGACACAGCAGGAGTAACATATTATGGATTATATGCTCTTCAACATAGAGGGCAAGAAAGTGCTGGTATTGCAGTTTCTAATGGAGAATGTATTAATATGCATAAAGGTTTAGGATTAATTACTGATGCCTTTAGAAATACAGATGATTTACATAAACTAAAGGGAAACATTGCAATAGGTCATGTAAGATATTCTACTACTGGAGCTAATACAGTAGAAAATTCACAACCATTAGTTTCAAATTCTAAAATTGGAACAATTGCAATGGCTCATAATGGAAACTTAGTTAATGCAGATGTTATAAGAGAATTACTTGAAGATGGAGGTCACATTTTCCACACTTCTATTGATACAGAAGTTATAGCAACTCTTTTAGCAAGAAGTGCAACAAAAGGAATTGAAAGAGCAGTCGTTGATGCTATGCAAGCAGTTAAAGGAAGTTTTGCTCTTGTAATTATGACAAAAGATAAACTTATAGGAGTTAGAGATCCTCATGGAATAAGACCTTTATGTATAGGAAAGCTAGATGAAGCTTATATATTATCTTCTGAAAGTTGTGCTTTAGATGCAGTTGGTGCTGAATTTGTTAGAGATGTAAAGCCAGGAGAAATAGTTGTTATTGATAAAAATGGGGTAAAGTCAATAATATATGCAGAAGATTCAGGATGCCAAACTTGTTGTTTTGAATATATTTACTTTGCAAGACCAGATTCACAAATAGATGGACTTGATGTATATACAACAAGAGTTAAATTTGGAGAGCAACTATTTAAAGAACATAAAATAGAAGCAGATTTAGTTGTTCCAGTACCAGATTCAGGAATACCTTCAGCTATAGGTTATTCTAAAGCTTCAGGAATACCATATGGAACAGGATTTATTAAAAATAGATATGTAGGAAGAACATTTATCTCTCCTTCTCAAGAAGTAAGAGAAAAGGCAGTTGCTGTTAAGCTAAATCCTTTAAAAGTTAATGTTGAAGGAAAAAGAATAATATTAATAGATGATTCAATAGTACGTGGAACTACATCTAAACACTTAGTTGAAGCTATGAAACGTGCTGGTGCTAAAGAAGTACATTTATTAATATCATCACCTCCAGTTAAGTACCCATGCTATTTTGGTATAGATACTGCTTATAGAAGTGAACTTATAGCAGCTAATAATTCAATTGCTGAAATGACTGATAAACTTGGAGCAGATTCACTTGGATACTTAAGTATGGAAGGAATGTATAAGTGTTTTGAAGGTAAAAAAGGTTTCTGTGTAGGATGTTTAAATGGAGTATATCCAGTTGCGACACCAATAGAAGCAGGAAAAGAAATATTTGAAGGGTAGGATAAATTAATGATAACTTATAAGGATTCAGGCGTTAATATAGAAGAAGGATACAAGTCAGTTAAGTTAATAAAAGATCTTGTAAAAGAAACTTACAGTAAATATGTATTAAATGGATTAGGAAGTTTTGCCGGTATGGTAGAACTTCCAGAAGGATATAAAAAGCCAGTTTTAGTTTCTGGTACTGATGGAGTTGGAACTAAACTTGATATAGCTTGTAAAAAGAAAAAATATGATACAGTTGGTATAGACTGTGTTGCAATGTGCGTTAATGATATTCTATGTCATGGTGCTAAGCCATTATTTTTCTTAGATTACATTGCATGTGGTAAATTAGATTCTAATGTTTCTGCAGATTTAGTTAAGGGAGTTACAGAAGGGTGTCTTCAATCTGACTGTGCTTTAGTAGGTGGAGAAACTGCTGAAATGCCAGGTTTCTATAAAGAAGGAGATTATGATATAGCTGGTTTTGCAGTAGGTATAGTAGATAAAGATGAAATAATTGATGGAAGTAAAATTGAAGAAGGCGATGTATTAGTTGGTATAGCATCTTCAGGAGTTCATTCAAATGGATTCTCTTTAGTTAGAAAATTATTTACAGATTTAGATATGGAATTTGAAGGACAAGAAGTTTGGAAAAACTTAATTACTCCAACAAAAATATATGTAAAACCTGTACTTAAGCTTATGGAACAATTTGAAATAAGAGGTATGGCTCACATAACTGGTGGAGGATTTATAGAAAATACTCCAAGAATGTTTAATGGAAGAGAGTTAACTGCAGTTATTAATAAAGATAGCTATCCAGTACCTTCTATATTTGAAAAGATGGTTGAACTTGGTGTTAATAAAGATCATATGTATAATACATTTAATATGGGTATAGGATTTATTCTTGCAGTAAAGAAGGATGATGCTCAAGATATAATTAATGCACTAAAGGATATGGGAGAACAAGCATATGAAATAGGCTATGTTACTTCTGGAGGTGAAGGTATTTGTTTAAAATAGCTGTACTTGTTTCTGGGGGAGGAACAGACCTTCAATCTATAATAGATGCAATAGAAAATAAAGAATTAGATTGTAAAATAGAAGCAGTAATAAGCAGTAAAGATGGGGTTTATGCTTTAGAAAGAGCTAAGAAGCATGGAATTAAGAGTTATGTTGTAACAAAGAAAGAATACGGGGATAAGCAATCGGATAAAATATTAAGTCTTATTGAGGGGAAGGTAGACTTAATAGTACTAGCAGGATATTTATCAATATTAAATGGGGAAATTTTAGATAAATTTAATAACAAAATAATTAATATACATCCTTCTTTAATACCATCATTTTGTGGACCTAACATGTACGGACTTAAGGTTCATGAAGCAGTAATTAAAAAAGGTGTAAGATTTTCAGGATGTACAGTTCATTTTGTAAATAATGAAGTAGATGGGGGAGCAATAATACTTCAAGAAGCAGTTCCAGTATATTATGAAGACAGTGCTGAAGAATTACAAAAGAGAATATTAGAGAAAGAACATATAATTCTTCCTAAAGCCATAAAATTAATATCTGAGAATAGAGTAGAAGTTATTGATGGAAGAGTAAAGATTAATTAATATTTTATTATTAACTACGCAGTTGAACGGATTATATATATATTTATTTCAAAAATAAGGAGGCTTTCATAATAATGAAAAAAAGAGCTTTAATAAGTGTGTTTTATAAAGATGGAGTAGTAGATTTTGCTAAGTTTTTAGAATCTAAGGATGTTGAAATAATATCAACTGGTGGAACATATAAGCACTTAAAAGAAAATGGGGTTAATGTAATAGAAGTTAATGAGGTTACTAACTTCCCAGAAATGTTAGATGGTAGAGTTAAAACTCTACATCCATTAATACATGCTGGAATATTAGGAATTAGAGACAATGAAGAACATATGAAGACTTTACAAGAAAGAAATATTCATCCAATAGATTATGTTGTTGTAAATCTTTATCCATTCTTTGAAAAAGTAAAGGAAGATCTAACTTTTGAAGAAAAAGTTGAATTTATTGATATTGGTGGTCCAACTATGTTAAGAGCTGCAGCTAAGAACTTCCAAGATGTTGTTGTTATATGCAATAAGGAAGATTATAAAGTTGTAATGGATGAAATAGAAGCAACTGGAGAAGTTTCTTATAAAACTAAAAAAGTTTTAGCTGGTAAGGTATTTAACTTAATGGGAGCTTATGATTCTGCTATAGCAAACTTTATGCTTGAAGGAGAAGAAGAATATCCTGAATATTTATCAGTTTCATTTAAGAAGAAACAAAGCTTAAGATATGGTGAAAATTCTCATCAAAGTGCAGCATTCTATGAATCAACAACTGTTGAAGGTGCTATGAATAACTTTGAAGTTTTAAATGGTAAAGAATTATCATATAACAACTTTAAAGATATGGATATAGCTTGGAAATGTGCAAATGAGTTTGATGAACCAGCTTGTTGTGCATTAAAGCACAATACACCATGTGGAGTTGCAATTGGAGAAGATTCATATGAAGCATATATGAAAGCTTATAAAGTAGACCCAACTTCAATTTTTGGTGGAATAGTTGCTTTCAATAGAAAAGTTGATAAGAGAACTGCAGAAGAAATGGTAAAAATATTCTTAGAAGTTATTGCAGCACCAGAATATGATGAAGATGCTTTAGAAGTATTAAAAACTAAGAAGAACTTAAGAGTTCTTAAGGTTAAGAACAAACCTCAAGATGATAAATATATGGTAACTGTTGATGGTGGTATATTAGTTCAAGAAGAAGATAAAAAATTAATAGATGAAATTAAAGTAGTTACTGAAAAAGCTCCAACTGAGGAGGAAATGAAAGACTTACTATTTGGTATGAAGGTTGTTAAGTATGTTAAATCTAATGCTATAGTAGTTGCTCATGATGGAATAGCTCTTGGAATTGGTGGAGGTCAAGTAAATAGAATTTGGCCAACACAAGATGCACTTGAAAGAGGTAAGGGAGCTACAATCCTTGCATCTGATGCTTTCTTCCCATTTAGAGATGTTGTAGATACAGCAGCTAAATATGGAATAAAAGCTATAATTCAACCAGGTGGATCTGTAAGAGATCAAGAATCTATAGATGCATGTAACGAACATGGAATATCTATGGTATTTACAGGATTAAGACACTTTAAGCACTAATTTTATTATAGGTCTCAGGATCTCAATTTATTGAGTTCTTGAGACCTACTTTAGAGAATAAGGAGGAAAATGTTTATGAAATTATTACTTTTAGGCTCAGGCGGAAGAGAACATGCTATTGCTTGGAAACTTGCAAAAAGTCCTAAGGTCTCAAAAATATATGTTGCACCTGGGAATGGTGGTACTGCTATAGAAGATAAATGTGAAAATATAAATATTACTGATTTAGATGAATTAGTTACATTTGCAAAAGAAAATAATATATATCTTACAGTTGTTGGACCAGAAGATCCATTAACTAAGGGAGTTACAGATAAATTTAAAGAAGCTGGCTTAAGAATTTTTGGTCCTGATAAAGCAGGTGCTGAGCTTGAAGGAAGTAAAAGCTTCTCTAAGGAATTTATGAAGAAATATAATGTAAAAACTGCTGAATATGAAGTTTTTACTGAAATAGATAAAGCTCTTAAATATGTTGAAAATTGTTCATATCCTGTAGTTATAAAAGCAGATGGATTAGCTGCTGGTAAAGGAGTTGCTATTTGCGAAACTAAAGAAGATGCTATAAGTGCCTTAAAAGCATATATGATAGATGATATATTTAAAGGTGCTGGACAAAAAGTTGTTATAGAAGAATTCTTAGATGGAGTGGAAGCTTCTATATTATCAATAACTGATGGAAAAACAATAATTCCTTTTATATCAGCTAAAGATCATAAACAAATATTTGATGGTGGAAAAGGACCAAATACTGGTGGTATGGGAGTTCTTGCACCAAATCCATATGTAACAGAAGATGTTATGAAAGATTTTGAAGAAAATATTATGAATAACACTTTAAAGGGTATACAAGCTGAAGGATTTGACTTTAAAGGAATTATATTCTTTGGTCTTATGATTTGTGAAAAGGGAACTTACTTACTTGAATACAATGTAAGAATGGGGGATCCTGAAACACAATCAGTATTAAGCTTAATGGAAAGTGATTTATTTGAAGTAATAGAAGCTGCTATGAATGAAAAATTAAGTGAAATTAAAGTAGAGTGGAAGGATGAAGTTTGTATAAATGTAGTTCTTGCATCTGGAGGATATCCTGGAGAGTTTAAAAAGGGATATGAAATAAGCATAGATGATAGTATAAAAGATAATGTATTCTTAGCTGGTGCTACTTTTGAAGATAATGTTTTAAAAACTAGTGGTGGTAGAGTATTATCTGTTATTGGAAGAGGCAAGACATTAGAAGAAGCAAGAGAAGAAGCATATGCTAATGTTAAATTAGTTAATTTTAAAGATAGTTACTACAGAACTGATATTGGAATATATAAATAATATAAAGTTAAATGACTATACTTGAATTCTATTTCATGTATGGTCATTTTTTTATTAAATTTAAATGTAAAAGAAAAAAATGATGTCGAAAACAAATGAAAGATATATTAAAAACATTAGAAAATTAAAAAAACTACTATAAAAATAAACTTTTTTTTAAAAAAACACTTATGAAAACGTTTTAAAGGAAAAAACTTCTTTTGACAAACGATTGCATAACCTGTACAATAAAGACAATGAATTATTTTGAATACAATTACAGTGTTTTTTTAAAAGGGAGATGAAAGAAAATGACAAAATTATTAAATATGACGAAAAGAATATTATTATTCTTTTTAGGCGTTACTATTATACAATTTGGAGTTGCATTATTTTTAAGAACTAACATAGGATCAGATCCATTTACTTTATTTACACAAGGGTTATCATTTTTACTTAATACTACACCTGGTAGAGCTAATATGGTTATCTTAATATGTACAACTATAATAATTATTCTTGTTGATAGAAAACGTATTAAGCTTGGTACAGTAATTTGTGCTTTTGGAGTAGGACCTATAATTGATTTTTGTTTATGGATTGCATCTTATATACCAGTAGATTCATTAAACATAGTAGCAAAATCTGCTATTTTATTAGGTGGATGTTTTGTAATAGCAGTAGGATTTTCTATACTTTCTGCGACAGAAGTTGGAGTTGCTCCAAATGATATTATTCCATTTATATTAGTAGATAAAACTAAAGTACAATATAAATATGTTCGTATATGTTTAGATTTATCATTCTTTATATTAGGTGCTTTATTTGGTGGAGTTTTTGGTGTTGGTACTATTATAGCAATGTTTGTTACAGGACCATTTATTCAATTCTGTTTACCTTATGGTGAAAAAGTAGTAAATAAGCTTGTTAATGTTAATAATGAAGAAGTAGAAACTGTAGCTTAATAATACATAAAAAGAGGAACTTTATAGTTCCTCTTTTTTGTTATTCTTTAAAAGATTTTTCTTTAAATTCTCGATATTTAACTAAAATATCTGGATTAGATTCAAAAAACATATTTAATAAACCTAAATTTTGTACTGTTTTAGAACTTATAACGTGCTCAATAAGTTCAGTTTCAATAAGTATTTTATCATTATTTCCTAAGTATGTTAGGAATGTTTCTAAAATGTTATGCCTATTTAATAAGTATTCTCCAACCTGTTTACCTTTATCAGTTAATAATATTACCCCATATTTTTCATATTTAATAAGAGATAGATCACCAAGTTTTTTCATCATTTTAGAAGCTGATGAATCACGTACATTTAGCAGTTGAGCTATTTTATTCAATCTAACAAAGTTTTCTTCTAGACTACACCTATATATCATCTCAAGGTAATCTTCCATAGAAGGAGTAAGTAATTTTTTTTGAGAATTTATGTTTGCGTATCCTGTCACTGTATGAAAATCCCTATTAATATTTATCACCACCAATTTTTATAATTAGTATCAAATCCTATATATATATCATATGTTAGCTTAAAGAAAGATATTTTTTCTAAACTAACTTAAAAAAAATAATTTAAGAGAGGGAAATAAGAATGGAAACTAGTAAAGTTAATAAACAAATTTCATTAAACAATTTATCTTTAGGAGCTAAATGTAAAGTTAATTCTCTTATAGCAGATGGTGCAATAAGAAGAAGGTTACTTGACTTAGGATTAATAAATGGAACTGAAATAGAATCTATATCTAAAAGTCCATCTGGAAACCTAGTAGCATATTCTATAAGAGGAGCAGTAATAGCTATAAGATCAGAGGATGCTTCTAAAATTATAGTTGAAACTATTTAGTTGCTATATAATAAGTATTTTAAAATTTCTATTATAATTCCTATTGAAATAAGAATTTCTACTAATATGTAAAGGAGTTTTATTAATGGGCTTAACTAATAAATCTACTGGTACTAGTATTTTAGATAAAGAATTAAAAATTAATAGAGATTCTCCAGATAAAAAAGTAATAGCTTTAGCAGGAAATCCTAATGTAGGAAAAAGTACAGTTTTTAATAAGTTAACTGGCTTAAATCAGCATACAGGTAATTGGCCAGGCAAAACAGTAACAAATGCAAGCGGTAAATATACCTACAATGGTAAAGATTTCATACTAGTAGATATTCCAGGGACTTATTCTTTAATGGCTAATTCAGTAGAAGAAGAGGTTGCAAGAGATTTTATATGTTTTGGAAACCCAGATGCTACAGTAGTAATTGTAGATGCAACTTGTCTTGAAAGAAACTTAAACCTTGTGCTTCAAACAATTGAAATAACTAATAATGTTATTGTATGTGTAAATCTTATGGATGAAGCAAAAAGAAAAGGAATTATAATAAATTTAGAAAAATTATCATCTTTGCTAGGAGTTAAAGTAGTTGGAACAAGTGCTACTACTGGCTATGGTATAGAAGAACTTATGAATGAAGTTTACAATCTTACATTTAATAATATTAATCAGGAACCAATAAGTATAGTATATAATGATACTATCGAAAAAGGCATTTCAATAATAGAAGAAAAGATTAACTCAAGATGGATTGCATTAAAATTATTAGAAAGTGATAATTCATTATTAAATTCAATAAATAATTATATAAATATGAACTTAAATAATAATGAAGAAGTACGAGAAGCTATTTCTAAAGCAAGGGATATTATTAATGAAGCTGGTTTTGATAATAATAGTTTTAGAGATGAAATAGTATCTACTTTAATTAAAAAAGCAGAAAGTATAAGTAAACAAGTTGTTTCTTATAACTTAGAAAGGTATAACTCTAGAGATAGAAAAATAGACAAAATATTAACTTCAAAACTTTTTGGTATTCCAATTATGATTTTACTTTTAGGTGTTATATTTTGGCTTACAATTACAGGAGCAAATTATCCTTCTGAATTAATATCTAATTTACTATTTTGGATACAAGATAAACTTACACTATTTTTTGTATGGCTAGGAACTCCTGAATGGGTAGAGGGAGTATTAGTTCAAGGCATGTATAGAACCTTAGCTTGGGTAGTATCAGTTATGCTTCCACCTATGGCAATATTTTTCCCACTATTCACTTTGCTAGAAGACCTTGGATACTTACCAAGAATAGCATTTAATTTGGATAATTTCTTTAGAAAATGTCATGCTTGCGGAAAACAAGCCTTAACTATGTGTATGGGATTTGGTTGTAATGCAGCTGGTGTTGTAGGGTGTAGAATAATTGATTCTCCAAGAGAAAGATTAATTGCAATTATTACAAATAATTTTGTTCCTTGTAATGGAAGATTTCCAATACTTATAGCTGTAATAACAATGTTCTTTGCAGGACTTTTTGTAGGACCATTAAAATCTGTAGTATCTACAGTTATTTTAGTATTAGTTATAATATTAGGTGTATTTATGACACTATTAATTTCTAGAATATTATCAAAAACTATACTTAAAGGAATACCTTCATCCTTCACTTTAGAGTTACCACCATATCGTAAACCACAAGTTGGTAAAATAATAGTAAGATCAATTTTTGATAGAACTTTATTTGTTCTTGGAAGAGCAATTGTAGTTGCAGCACCTGCTGGTATAGTAATTTGGATTATGGCAAATATTACAGTAGGAGATAGAAGTATTTTAACTCATTGTGCAAATTTTTTAGATCCATTTGCAAATATTATAGGATTAGATGGATATATATTAATGGCATTTATACTTGGATTTCCAGCAAATGAAATTGTTGTTCCAATAATTATAATGAGCTATATGGCTACAGGTTCCCTTATAGAAA
Organism: Bacillota bacterium; assembly: GCA_023424785.1. GTDB lineage: Bacteria > Bacillota > Clostridia > Clostridiales > Clostridiaceae > Clostridium. The sequence goes on along the minus strand of JAFADP010000030.1, from coordinate 3,660 downwards.
TAGATAATATGATAGAACTTCGTAATTTATTAGTAGCTAATGGATGGACTTGGTTAACAGCAGTATGTGTAATGTTATTCTCATTAATGCATTGGCCATGTAGTACAACATGTATGACTATAAAAAAAGAAACCCAGAGTGTAAAGTGGACAGCAATCTCATTTTTAGTTCCTACTATTACAGGAATAATAATATGCTTTATATTTACTAGCATTGTAAGAGTATTAGGATTGGCATAAAAGGTATGAAATTATTACTTTGCTTTGAATATGCCTTTTTATGTTTAAAGAGGTAAAAATAAAAGTTATGATTATTAAATTTAATTGTTGACATATGTAGGTTAGAGATGTAATATTAATTAGTAATTTAATAAAAAATTCTTATCAAGAGTGGTAGAGGGACTGGCCCTATGACACCCGGCAACCTATTTTTATATTTTATAAGAAATTTGTATAAAATATAAAGTGTGGTGCTAATTCCTGTGGCTTTTAGCTAGTAGATGAGAAATTACTAATATGTTTCTTAAGCACTAGAGATAAAGTCTCTAGTGCTTTATTTATATAAAAAAATTAAATTCAAAAGATAAAATAAAAGGAGAGATTTATATATGAAAAATTATAAGCTATCCATTAAAACCATAGTAGCTATTGGTATTGGAGCAGCTGTATTTATGATATTAGGGCGATTTGGTTCTATTCCTACAGGTATACCAAATACTAATTTAGAAACTAGTTATGCCTTTTTAGCATTAATGTCAGTTATATTTGGTCCTGTTGCTGGAGTTTCTATTGGATTTATAGGACATACTTTAAAAGATTTAATAATGTGGGGAAGCCCTTGGTTTAGTTGGATTATAGCATCTGGTGTTACAGGACTAATAATAGGATTTTCTAAAAGATATATTAATATTTCAGAAGGTAAGTTTAATAAAAAAGAGTTAATAATATTTAATATATTTCAAACTGTATCTAATATAATTGCTTGGTTTATTGTAGCACCAACTTTAGATATAGTTATATATAATGAGCCACTTGATAAACTATATTTACAAGGTGCAGTTGCAGGTATATCAAATATTGTAATTGTTGGAATTTTAGGAAGTACTCTTTTATTTACTTATTCAAAAACTAGAGTAAAAAAAGGAACTTTAGTTAAGGAAGAATATGAAGAAGGTATAATTTCAAAAACTAATGATAATGTAATTGTAAGTAGTAAAGTAAAAGATAATTCAAAAAAGGCTGTAATAGAATTTAAAGATTTTACTTTTAAATATGATGCTCAAAAAGAGCCTACATTAAAAAATATTAACTTAACTATATATGAAGGAGAAAAAGTTCTTATAGTAGGGCCATCAGGTTCAGGAAAAAGTACTCTTTCAAATGCTATAAATGGTCTTGTTCCATTTTTACATAAAGGTGAAATAACAGGTTCTTTAAAAGTATTAAATAAAGAAACTAAAGATATGAGTATATTTGAATTATCAAATAAAGTGGGAACAGTACTTCAAGATCCAGATAGTCAATTTATAGGATTAACAGTAGCAGAAGATATTGCTTTTAAACTAGAAAATGATTGTGTTCCTCAAGAAGAAATGAAAAGTAAAGTTCGTGATATTTCTAAAATAGTAGGAATTGATAATCAATTAGATATATCTCCACAAAGTTTATCAGGTGGACAAAAACAACGTGTTACTTTAGGTGGAGTAATGGTAAGTGATGCAGAAATACTTTTATTTGATGAGCCACTAGCAAGTTTAGATCCTGCAAGTGGTAAAAGTTCAATTGAGCTTATAGATAAAATTCAAAAAGAAGATAATAAAACAGTAATTATAATAGAACATAGATTAGAAGATGTTCTTCATTGTAATGTTGATAGAATAATAGTTATGGATAATGGGTGTATTTCATGTGATTTAACACCATCTGAATTATTAAGCTCAAATATCTTAACTAAAACTGGTATAAGAGAACCTCTATATATAACAGCATTAAAATATGCAAATGTAGAAATAAATGAAGAATTATGTCCAGAATCAATTAAATCCTTAAAAATTGATAATGTTAAAGAAAATCTAAATAAATGGTATGAACAAAGCTCTAAAGTATTAGATACTAGTGTAAATGAAACTATTCTTGAAGTTAAAAACCTTAAATTTGGATATAGTAAAGAAAAAGAAATTTTAAAGGGTGTTTCATTTAAGGTATTTAAAGGTGAAATGGTAAGTATAGTTGGAAAAAATGGAGCAGGAAAATCAACCTTATCAAAGCTTATATGTGGTTTTTATAAACCAACTGGTGGAGATATACTTTTAGATGGACATTCATTAAAAGACTTAAGTATCAAAGAGCGTTCTGAAGAAATTGGATATGTTATGCAAAATCCTAATGCAATGATATCTAAATCAATGATATTTGATGAGGTTGCACTAGGACTTAGAATTAGAGGAATAAATGAAGAAGAAGTTAAAAATAGAGTATATGAAACATTAAAAGTATGTGGATTATATGAATATCGTAATTGGCCAATATCTGCATTAAGTTTTGGTCAAAAGAAAAGAGTAACTATAGCTTCAATTCTTGTATTAAATCCAAGAATTCTAATTCTTGATGAGCCAACAGCAGGTCAAGATTTTAAACACTATAGTCATATTATGGAATTCTTAAAAGAAATAAATAATATGGGTGTAACTATTATAATTATAACTCATGATATGCATTTAATGCTTGAATATACTAATAGAGCTATAGTTCTAAGTGATGGATTAAAAATTGCAGAAGATAGTACAACTAATGTACTTACAAATGAAGAGGTAATAAATAAAGCTAATTTAAAAGAAACATCTCTTTATGAATTAGCAGTTAAAGCAAACATAAATAATCCTAATGATTTTATTAAAATGTTTATTAATTATGATAGGAGGGTTAGAAAAATATGAATACAATGCTAGAATACTCAAATATAGACTCACCTATTCATAAGTTAAGTGGTGCATCTAAGCTTATTGCATTTATACTTTGGGCAGTAGCTTCTATGATAACATACAATACTTTTGTGCTTATAGGAATGTTTATAGTTAGTATAATAATTTTTAAAATTTCAAAAGTTCCTTTTAAACAAATATCTTTTGTACTATATTTTATATTAATATTTTTAATTATAAATAATATTGCAATATTTATATTTTCACCTATGGAAGGTGTAAAAATATATAATAGTAGAACTGATTTATTTAAAATTGTAGGACCATACACAGTAACATTAGAGCAATTATTTTATCAGTTTAATATAACATTAAAATATTTCTCTATTATACCAATGGCAATATTATTCATAGTTACAACAAACCCAAGTGAATTTGCAGCATCTTTAAATAAAATAGGTGTTAAATATAAAATAGCTTATTCTGTTTCAATAGCATTAAGATATGTGCCAGATATTCAAAGGGATTATAATGAAATATCTTTTGCACAACAAGCTAGAGGAATAGATATGTCTAAGAAAGAAAAAATAACTAAGAGAATTAAGAATTCTGTATTAATAATAATGCCACTTATTTTTTCAAGTTTAGACAAAATTGAAACTATAAGTACTGCTATGGAATTAAGAGCCTTTGGCAATAATAAAAAGCGTACTTGGTATATGGAAAGACCATTTAAAATA
>JAFADP010000010.1 GCA_023424785.1 Bacillota bacterium | reverse complement strand
TGCTATGAACGAGGTGAAGAATAATGACTAAGAATGAATACATACCATTTAGATCAGAAATTTTAGAGGTAATTGAGCATACTCCAATAGAATATACTTTTAGAATGGCTTACAAGGGAGATGTTAAACCAGGTCAGTTCTTTGAAGTATCTCTTCCAAAGTATGGTGAAGCTCCAATATCAGTAAGTGGAATTGGTGAAGGATATGTAGACTTAACAATAAGAAGAGTTGGAAAAGTTACTAATGAAATATTTAAGAACTATGTAGGAGATAAGTTATTCTTAAGAGGACCTTATGGAAATGGCTTTGATATAGAAAACTATAAGAATAAAGAAGTTATAGTAGTTGCTGGGGGAACAGGTCTTTCACCAGTAAGAGGAATAGTAGAATATTTCTCAAGAAATAGCCAAGATTGCAAAGGTATGACTTTAATATCAGGATTTAAGTCTCCAGAAGATGTTTTATTTAAAGAAGACATGAAAGAATGGGAAAAGACAATGAATCTTATTTTAACAGTTGATACTGCTAAAGAAGGTTATGAAGGTAAAGTAGGTTTAGTTACTAAATATGTTCCTGAACTAGAAATTAAAGATATGGAAAATGTACAAGTAGTTGTTGTTGGACCTCCAATGATGATGAAGTTTACAGTTTTAGAATTCTTAAAACTTGGAATAAAAGAAGAAAATATTTGGATTTCTCAAGAAAGAAAAATGTGCTGTGGAATAGGTAAATGTGGACACTGTAAAATAGATGATACTTATATTTGTCTAGATGGTCCAGTATTTAATTATACAGTAGGAAAATCTTTAATCGATTAGGAGGAAGTAATTAATGGATATCAATACTAAAAAGCTTAAAAAGAATGCTTTTAGAGTTACAAAGCATAGAGGACTTACAGCTTCAAGAATAAGAGTACCTGGTGGACACTTAAATGCTAAATATTTAGGTCTTATTCAAGAAATTGCTGAAAAGTATGGTAATGGAACAGTTCATTTAACTACAAGACAAGGTTTCGAAGTTCCAGGAATAGATATGAAAAACATGGATAAGGTTAATGAATTACTTCAACCAATCATTGAAGGATTAGAAATTAATCAAGAGATTCCAGGTAAAGGGTATACTTCAGCTGGTACAAGAAATATATCTGCATGTATAGGAAATAATGTTTGTCCATTTGCAAACTACAATACAACTAATTTTGCAAAGAAAATAGAAAAGGCAATATTCCCACATGACTTACATTTTAAAGTTGCATTAACAGGATGTCCTAATGACTGTATGAAAGTTAGAATGCACGATTTTGGTATTATAGGAATGACTGAGCCACAATTAGATGAAAGTAAATGTATATCTTGTGGAGCTTGTGTTAGAGCATGTACTAAAAAATCTACAGCAGCTTTACATGCTGAAAATTATACGCCAGTAAGAGATCATAGCAAATGTATCGGATGTGGTGAATGTGTAATTAACTGTCCTACAGGAGCATGGACTAGAAGCAAAGAAAAGTATTATAGATTAGCTATAATGGGTAGAACAGGTAAGAAAAACCCAAGATTAGCGGAAGATTTTATAATTTGGGTAGATGAAGCTAGCATAATTAAAGTAATTCAAAATACTTATAAGTATGTTACTGAATATATGGATAAAAATGCACCAGGTGGTAAAGAACACATTGGTTATATAGTAGATAGAACAGGATTTGAAGAGTTTAAGAAGTGGGCATTAGACGGAGTTACTCTTTCAGATAAAGCTATATTAAAAAATAACATATACTGGAGCGGAATTAAGTATCCAAATACTTAATAAAAAAAGGCAGTGATGTATCACTAAGATACATTGCTGCTTTTTTTATTATCATAATTGAAAAAAGTGCTAAACACTTTTTAGTGAATAAGTAAGAGTGAAGAGTGAAGAGTGATTGAAAAAACTCCTTAGGGAGTTTTAAAAAATATATATTTTAAGAAACTGCGGTAGCAGTTTCAACCTTAACTTTTCACTCTTCACTCTTACCTCTTAACTAACTAAGTTTTATCATATAAGATTCATATAACTAAACAACGCTACATAAGAATAATATAGAAATTAATAGATGAAGGGTAGGAGAAGTTATGAGAAAGTTTATTTCAAATATAATGGTAATAGTGATGATTATGTTTAACCTAACAATGGTTATGTGTAGTAAAAATATATCACAAAAGGATATAAATGAAATGAAAGAGGTTGTTGATAAGGTATTATCATATGATGGTGATTACGATGATGAAGTTAGTGATTATATAGATAGTGAAACTTTTAATGAATCTAATTATGTAATTTTTTATAGTTATTATATAGGCCATATAGTTTTAAATAAATATGAAAGTGAAGTTATGGGAGTTACGAAAGAGGATGGTAAATATAATTTATGTTTATTGATAGATATGGAGGCCAAAGCAACAACTTTAGAAAGTGATGGTATAGAGCAAGGTTATGATACAGCAGAAGGAAATGATGTTCCCGTAGAAGTTGTACTGACAAAAAAGGAAGGAAAATTTCATATTGAAAGTGTTAAAGAGTATGATAATTTAGAAATTGCACAAAATGAGAACAAAAATTTTATAAAAAATAAATAAAAATTGACTAGTAATATATTACATGGGGCATATTTCTAAGGTGCCAAAAAGTAAGAAAATATGCGGAAATTTTGCTGTAATATTAGTGGTGAAAAAGGAAATAAAATCTTAGCAATAAAAGATAAGGTATATAAGGAGGTAATCTACTATAATAAAAATAGACAAGCTATGGTATAACTGTAACTGGCAGCGTTAGTGAAAGTAAAAAGTACTTTGAACTAATAAGATATTGAGCGGAATTAAACTGCTCGAAAAAATAAAAAGGAGTGGTACAGATGAAAAATAAACTAATTGCTAGTATAGTTGCATTAACTGTAGTAGGGGGAGCTGTTACGCCAACTTTTGCAGCTACTAAG